>JBKQQQ010000231.1:0-5344 GCA_052144275.1 Streptosporangiaceae bacterium | reverse complement strand
GCCCTGTTCACCTCATCGGCTGCCACCTCCAGCGCCATCACCGGGACTGCCTGGGTGTTCTTCATCCTGGGGGGCATCGCTGCGGCCACGGCGATTCAGGGTCTGTACGAGTCGGCCTTCGAGCTGGAGGGCCGGGGGGCCAGGGACATGTCCCGCAGGCTGGTCTGGCTGGCCGTGCTGGTGGGCTGCTCCGTCCTGGCCGGCTGGGCCGGCCCCGGGCTGCGCGGCGCGGGAGGCCCGGTCTTGCTCGCGGTCATTGGCGTGGTGGTGCTCACCGGCTTTTGGTGGTTCACGATCTGGTTCCTGCTGACGGGCAGGATCTCCTGGCGGGACGTGTTCCCGGCCGCCGTCGCCACGGCCGTATTGTGGGTGGGCATGGAGGCAGTCTTTTCGATCATCTTCTCCGGCATGGTGACCTCGGACGACAAGAAGTACGGGCCAATCGGTGTGGTCTTTGCCCTGATGTCCTGGCTGATCGCCATCGGGGTCGTGATCATCTTGGGCGCGGTCGTCGGCATCGTGTGGCAGGAGCGGAACCTGTCGTTCCGGGCTGCTCTCAAGAAATTGCGGTGGGACGGCAGCGCGCCGCGAACCAGGAGACCCTGACAGATCGCCGAGCGATCCGCGCACGCCTTGCGCACCCGATGATCATGGGGCGAGATGGTAACTCTTACCCGGATCCACAGTGGCCGGCTTGGCCGGTCGGCCGCGCACCCGCCGGTGGCAGGTGCCTGCTCGGACCCTAGCCGGAACGGCTGCCGGCAGCCGTTTCGCGGTGACGGCGCGGCTCCGTAGTGACCTGGGGCAGCGTGCAGGCCCGGGCGCTCTGTGCGCCAGCACGGCGCGGTCCGGTCGCTGAAATAGCCGTCAAGATCTTGGCCTTGTCGCGCTCGAACTCCTCAGGGGATATGACTTCCCGGTCGCGGGGGTCTGCTAGCTTGGCCAGCTGGTCCGCCGTACTGGCCGGTGAGCTCGCTGCGGCTTGCTGGATCTAGCTGCGGAACTCGGCGTCCTACCGCTGAGCCCGCCCCGCCGCCCGGTCGCCCATCGTGCCGCCGCGGGCGATCAGGTAGACCAGCACGCCGATGAGCGGGATGAACAGCACGAACACGAACCACAGGGCCTTGGCCCCGCCGGACAGGTCATGACTGCGGAAGATGTCGATGAACACCATGATCAGGATCCAGATCCAGATCACCCACAGGAAGAAAATGAACATCGTCCAGAAAAGGTTCAGCAGTGGGTAGGACGAATCGGCCAGTGACATTTCTCCTCCTTCGCGCGGGTCCGGCGCTCAGCGCTAGCTGACAGCGGTCGTAGCCCCGGCTGGGATTTGGGTGCGATCGTGGACGAGGTAGGCGGCGATGATCGCGGCCGGGAAGAAGAACAGGCTGAAGATGAAGTACCCGATGAAGCTGTGGCCCTTTCGGCCAGCGACACGGGCGGGCCAGAACGCGATTGCGATCCAGATGATCGCAAACAAGATCCACCAGAGGACGGGCATGGCCGTCTCCTCTCCGCGTTCGTACGAACGCTCTTGCCTGCTGCCGGACGGCAGCGTCGGCACCAGCGACGTTGCCGCACCGGGCCGTTCTGCGCACCACCCGGGCATCACACCGGGAGGGGTGATCCGCGGTGATTGCGATAACAGCTCGATGAGCCGCGGCGTTCGCGTAGCTGGCCCACGCGTGCCTGCCAGCACGTTGATTCGCACCGTGGACGCGGCGCCGGGGGATCATCTTGCCCGGCGTCGTTCAGCTTGGTCGTCAGGCTCTCTTTCCATGGCAGGTCCGGCCGGCGATGGTACTCGGGTCTTCTCCCGCATGGACGGTCAGCCAATGCCGGGCAGCTCAGGGCTTAGCACACCCCATGCGGTCCCTCCCGTCGTTGCCGGCTGCCCGGTCAGAACAGCCCATGGGCCTGACCCTCGCGGACTGCGTCCGCCCTGGAGTTCACGTCCAGCTTGCGGTAGATGCTTTTCATGTGTGACTTGAGGGTGTTGGCAGATATGAACAGCGCGCCGGCGATCTCGGTGGTGGTGAGCCGGCTGGCCAGCAACCGCAGTACCGTCAGTTCGCGGTCGCTCAGGACCCCGCCGGGTGGCTGTCTAGCCGGGCCGTTGGATGAGGCAGCGACCGCTTCTGCGCGTACCGACAGCTCATCCACGTAGGGTTTGAGATCGGGGCCGGCCGGCAGGGAATGGAGCAAGGCGGTGATGCCGGGTCCTTGCCCGATGATGGTGGCCAGGTACCGGTGGGGGCTGGCCAGCGCCAGGGCCGTCCGCAGGTAGCCGTGCGCCCGAGTCAGGTCGGGTGCCTGGGCCGCCAGGCTCCGGAGGACCCCCCATTCCACCCGCTCGCGGATAGTGCCAGGCTCCACTTCCTCCAAGATCTGCTCGGCCTTCGCCCACTCCCGCCGCAGGACGTGCAGCCGGGCCTGGAGCAGCCGGGACGCGGTGTTGTCCGGCAGCTGCGGGATCAGCGCGCTCGCTTCGGCTGGCTCCAGGGCGAGCGCGATGCGGAATTCCTCGAGCGCGAACTGTGCCCGGACCCTGTCGTCGGGCGCGGCGAGGGCCAGGCGCGCCTGGGCCAAAGACGCCAGCGCGCCCGCCCGGTCTCCCTGAGCGGTGGCCAGCCGGGCGATCCAGGTGTCGACCATGGCCTGGAGGGCCGGGCGGCCGTTGATCCGTGCCGCCGCCCGCGCTGCGGTCAGCATGGCCACGGCGGTCTGGTGTTCGCGCCGCTCCAGGTGGATGCCCGCTCCGGCCAGGTTGGCGATGATCTGTCCCACCCCGTGCGCCACGGCGCCGTGTTCGGCGGCGGCCCCGGCAGCGCGGTCCAGCGCCGCTTCGGCGGAGACCAGGTCGCCGTGCAGGAATGCTACCCAGGCCTCAGTGACGGGTGACCGGAACTCATCCACGATGGGAGCCGACAATGGTGGGGTGCCGTGCTGGAGGGCGGCGGCCGCAGCTGGGAGGTCGCCGGCCAGCAGGTGCGCTCCGGCTTCCTGTATGGGCAGCTCCGTGAGCATCGGGAACAGCGGGCCTTGCCCGGCCGCGACGCTGACCGCCTGGCGGGCCAGCCTGTTGTGCTCCAGCGCAAGACCGACGCTGCCCCGGTTGAAGTGGTAGGCCGCCCAGACGGCGTGCGCCAGGGCGTCCAGGCCCGGGGCGGGGTTGGGGTGGGCCCGGTTCACCTTGGTGAGCCAGCCTTCGGCCTCCTGGTGCCCGGCTGCCGCCAGCAGGAGCACGAACTGGAGCAGTTGCTCAGGGCTGGCTTCCGCCGCGGCGTCGCCGAACCTGGCCAGCCACGCCCGGGCGACCGTCTTGGCTTCTTGCGCGTGGGTGACGTCCAGGATGGTGAGCATGGAGTCGACCAGGAGATCCGCGGCCAGCTGCATATCGGCCACCGCCATCGCGTGATGCAATGCGCCTAGCCGGTCCCCGCGCTCCTGCAACGCTGCCGCAGCCCGCAGGTGCGCTTCCCGGAACTGCGTGCCGCCGAGGGACTTCAGCCGCGCCCGCAGGAAGGCCGCGAACATCTGGTGGAGCCGGAACCGTTCTCCCGCGCGGTCGACCTGGTAGATGAACAGGTCATCAGCGACCACGCGGTCCAGGAGTCGGCCAGCGTCATCCCGGCCGCTGAGCGCCTGGCAGAGCTGGGCGTCGAACTCGTCCAGGACGCAGATCTTCATCAAGAAGCCGGTCAGGTCGGGGGGCAGCCGGTCCATGACCTCGTTGGCCAGGTAGTCGCTCGTCTCCTGCGTCGTCGAGGCGAAGGCGTCGATCACCTCGCGCGGGTCGCCTGCGCTGCGCATCGCCATGACAGCCATCTGGAGGCCGGCGGGCCAGCCCTCGGTGAGGGAGCGGAGCCGCCGGCTATCGATGGGTTCACGTCCCAGGCCCGCCAGCTCGAGCAGCTGCTCGACCTCGACCTGGGTGAACGCGAGATCGTCGGCGCGCAGCTCGGTGATCACGCCTGCCAGCCGGAGCCGGGACGTGGAGAACACGGGGTTGTGCTGGCTGGCCACCAGCAGACGGACATGGGCTGGCAGGCGCTGGGCAACACTTGCCAGCGTGCGCTGTGGCGCCTCCGCGAACTGGGCGTCGTCGATGACGAGCGCGGCGGCAGGCAGTTCCGCCAGGTCGCGGGCGAGCGCGTCCACCAGCTCTGGGTCATCCCACGAAGGCCGCTCCACGATCAGCGCCGCATCACTACCCATGGCGGGCCACCGCGCGGCGAGGCTGGAAGTGAGCCGGAACCAGAACCGCGCTGGCTCCCCGTCGGATTTATCGCAGGACAGCCAGGCAACCTGCACGTCCGTCGTCATGGCCCACTCCGCGAGCAGGCTCGTCTTGCCAAAGCCGGAGGGGGCTACCAGGAGCATCAGCGGCTCGGCAGCGGTCTCGAGCCTTCGGAGCAGGGCAGCGCGCTGCAGCCTGGGCCCGGTGGCCCGCGGCACAGCGATCTGCTGGCTCTGGACGGACATGCTGTTTTCGGTCTGGATGGTATCGCCCCCCTGGGCGACCTGGGTCGCGGCACCCTGCCCGGCCAGGCGCCGCCGGGTTCACCCCGCCGTGGGTGATCCCTGGGTGATGCCCGGGCGCCACCCGGCGGACGAGAGTGGGCGTGAGCGCCACGCACGGGAGGGCAGGTGACGTGACGATACGTCCCCGTGCATCCGAGGTCAATAAGGATCCGTGGCATCGCGGGCCGTACGCCGCCGTGGCCCGGAGGGAGGAGTGGTCATGACGGTGAAGACTGATGGTGTCGCGGCTAGGAGGACTGGTGCGCGGGCATCTCGCCCAGGTCCGGCGCGGGCCGAAGCAGGGGAGCAGCTGAGTCGGGCGGACCGGGTGGCCCGGGGGAAGGACGCCCGGGCGGTGGCCCCGCTGGAGTCGCATGTCGAGTTCCGGCCGGCCGGGTCGCGGGATCCCGTCGGACTGCTGCTGGGGCAGGCCGAGTCGCGGGTGCCGGAGCTAGTGCCGGTCCGGCACGGGCGGATGCTGGTGTCGGCGTTCACGTTCTACCGGGGGGCCGCGCTGCCGATGGCGGCGGACCTGGCGAGCACGCCCGCCTCCGGGCTGCGGGTGCAGTTGTGCGGGGATGCGCACCTGTCCAATTTCGGCGCGTTCGCCTCGCCGGAGCGGCGGCTGGTCTTCGACGTCAACGACTTCGACGAGACCCTGCCCGGACCATTCGAGTGGGATGTCAAGCGGCTCGCCGCGAGCCTGGCGGTGGCCGGACGGGACAACGGGTTTACCGCCAAGGCCCGCCGCAAGATCCGCCGTGGAAGAGGGCAAGGTTGAAGCCGCCACCGCGATCTAAGACGGCACCCAGCGCCG
>JBKQQQ010000230.1:0-2906 GCA_052144275.1 Streptosporangiaceae bacterium | reverse complement strand
CCAGCAGGCCGCGCTGGTCGCGGCGCTGCCCGCGCTGGAAAACCTGGCCGAGGACCTGCGGGCCACGGTCAGGCGGGACCGGCTCCGCGACGCGCCGCCGCCCGGCTGACCCGCGGAGAGCTTTCTTAATCCCGAACGGACCCGGTACCAGCCTCTCCGCGCCCTGGCGGGTCTATCGTTGTGCTTGACCTGACCCAAGACTTCAGAAGATCGTGAAGCGGCAGACTTTGGCTGGGGCATGGGCAGTAGCGGTGTAGGTCAGCGGACGGCCCGGCTGGATCGCGTGGGCGGGCCGGCGTTTGATCTTGTCGCGTCCAAGCTCTTGCGTCCGGTGGTGCGGCCTGGGACCGTCGGCCGCCGGGCGCTGATGGAACGGGTAGCGGGGGGCGAGGCTCGTCCGATCGTCTCGGTGGTCGCGCCGGCCGGGTACGGGAAGACGACGCTGCTGTCGCAGTGGGCCGAACGCGAGGGCCGTTCCTTCGTGTGGGTGTCGGTCGACGAAGGGGATAACGATCCGAAGGTCTTGCTCACCTATATCGCCGCGGCGCTCGATGCGGTAGAGCCGATCGGCAGGCGGGTGTTTGACGCGCTGGCTTCGGCGGCGAGTTCCGTGCCCGGATCGGTGGTGCCGCGGCTAGGGTCGGCGTTTGCGTCGATGACCTCGCCGGTGGTGCTGATCTTGGACGACGTGCACCTGGTGCGCAACTCCGAATGCCGGGCTGCGCTGTCAGTGCTGGCCGATCACGTACCGGGCGGGTCGCACCTGGTCCTCGCCGGCCGGGACAGACCGCCGCTGCGGGTCGCGCGACTGCGCGCGGAGGGCAAGATCTTGGAGATCGGCCCCGGTGATTTGTCGCTTACCCGCGAGGAGGCGTCGTCGCTGCTGCGCAACGCTGACGTCGTGCTCGGCGAGGACGATATAGCCGACTTGCACCAACGGACCGAGGGATGGCCGGCCGGGCTGTACCTGGCGGCCCTCTATCTCAGGGAGGGCGGCCCCATCGCGGGCGCGGCGGTCTCCTTCGGTGGCGACGACCGGTTCGTCAGCGAGTACATGGAGTCGGAGCTGCTGGCACGGATCTCCCGGCGGCAACGCGCATTTCTCACTCGAGCCGCGGTGCTGGAGCGCATGTGCGGACCGCTGTGCGAGGCAGTGCTGGACATGCCCGGAGCCTCTGCGGTCCTGGCGGATCTGGCATGGTCGAACTCGCTGCTGGTGCCGCTGGACCGGCGGGGCCAGTGGTACCGCTATCATCACCTGTTCCGCGAGATGCTGCTAGCGGAGCTGGAGCGCCAGGAGCCCGGCCTGATCACCGTCCTGCGGCGCCGCGCCGCGCACTGGTGTTTGCATAACGGCCTGCCCGAGGCGGCGCTGGAGTACTCCATGGCAGCGGGGGACGTCGATGCGGCCGCTGACCTGGTGGAAAAACTCGGGGTGCAGACCCAGCGGCAAGCCCGCATCACCACCCTGCAGAGGTGGTTTCGTTGGCTGGAAGACCACGGCGCGGCCGAGAGGCACCTGATGGTCGCGGTGCTGGCCTCGCTGCTGTCCGCAGTGACGGCGCGGCCAGCCGACGCCGAGCGGTGGGCTGATGCGGTCGATCGCTGGCAGTACGGGGACACAGCCCGGCCCGCTGACCTTTACGCCGAGGCGCACGCCGCCCAGCTACGGGCCATCTTGTGCCGGCACGGGATCGAACAGATGCACGCCGACGCCGACGACGCCCTGCGCAGGTGCGCGGCGGAGGGCATCGTGGCGCCGGCACCCGCGCTCTTCGCAGGGATCGCGCACGTGCTTTCTGGTGACCTCGAAGGTGGCGACGCGTGCCTGGAGGATGCCATCAGTACCGCGGAGAAAGTCAACGCGCCTGAGGCACTCGCGAACGCGCTGTGCGAACGGTCGCTGATCGCGATGGCACGCAGCCAATGGGACCGGGCCGAGGTCCTTGCCGAGCAAGCACGCGGGGCTTTGCGCCAAGCCGGGATCGAGGAGAGCTACGCGACGCCCCTGGTCTGCGCGGTGCAAGCCCGTACGGCCTTGCATCGGGGAGATGTCGTGGCGACGCGCCAGGAACTCGCAAGCGCCCAGCGGGTGCGGCATATGCTGACCTACGCTCAGCCCCACTTCGCCGTTCAGGCCCGGATTGAGCTCGCCGGCGTCCATATCGGGCTCGGCGACCTAGCAGGTGCCCTGACGCTCATGCGGGAGATCGACGAGCTGCTCCGGCGGCGGCCCTGCCTGGGCACTCTGGCCGAGCAGGCCCAGGCGCTCAGGGCCCGGCTGGCAGAGCAGCGCGGTTCAACCGTCGTTGGGGTATCGGCCCTGACCGCTGCCGAGCTCCGCCTGCTGCCGATGCTTTCCACCCACCTGTCGTTCCCGGAGATCGCCGCGGATATGTCGCTGTCGCGCAACACCATCAAGTCGGAGGCGATATCGATCTACCGGAAGCTGGGCACCCCCTCACGCAGCCGAGCGGTCGCCCGGGCTCGTGAGCTGGGGCTCCTGGAGGGGTGACGACCATACCTACCTGGTCAACCGGCGGGGCACGCAGACGCACGGCCGGCCCACGGTGACCTCCTGCGCGCAGATCGGCGAACCGGTCGACGTGGCCTACCTGATGGTGCCACAGGCGGGCATGCTTGAGGCACTCGATGACGCCGCGGCCGCCGGGATCCGCAACGCGTGCGTGCTGTCCGGCCGTCAGATGGCCGCCGCGCTCGCGCTCGGCGCGTCCGGCGTGTGGTGCGGGTCGGTCTGGCTCAGTAGCCAGGAGGATGTCGCGCTCCGCCTCGAGTCGTTCTTCGTCGGCCAGGTCGTCGGCTCGTTCCAGCGGGTCAGGCCGGCCGCGGAGATCACCCGCCAGATCGTCGCCGACTGCGAGCAGCGGATCGCCGACCTGGCCCGA
>JBKQQQ010000229.1:0-2557 GCA_052144275.1 Streptosporangiaceae bacterium | reverse complement strand
CCGCCATCCGTTCCTGGCCATGCCGACGCTGGCGGGCCCGCCGCCGCTGTTCGGCGAGCGGGGCATGTCGCTCACCGTGCTGACCATGCCGGCCAACCTGGCCGGCCTGCCGGCGCTCGCCCTGCCCGTTCCCGGCGGCCCCGCGGGCCTGCCCGCGTCCTTGCAGCTCATCGGCCCGCCAGGCGGCGAGGAGCAGCTCGTCGCCCTCGGCCGCGTCATCGAGGCCGCGCTATCCCGTCCGCACCCCCTGTCACCAGGGCGGTAGTTGCCTTAAGGTGTTCCCGCACTTGGCGTGCGGGCCGGCGTATCCGTCCTCGCCGGCTAGCACCGCGTCCAGCAGGCGGGCGTCGGCTGAGGTGAGCGCAGCGCGCATCGCCTGCTCCAGCACGCCCAGCCCGGCCCCCTGCTGGCCGAGCATCCCGGCAGCCAGCGCGGCCAGCTTGCCTACCTCGGCGGCGGCGGCCTCCTTCAGCCGCGCCGCGAGCCCCCCTTTCCCCTCCGTCCAGAGGGGGCGCCGTCCCGGCCGCAGGTGGACGGGACGCGCAGATCGCCTCGCTCACCTGAGTCACCTCCTCCACCAGCGCGGCGAACCGCTGGTGCTCAGCGACCTCCCGCTCAGCCTTCTCCAGCTCCGGCCCAGGTTTCAGGTGCACGTTCACCGTCTTGCCGCCGGCCCGCCGGGTCAGGTTGTACTGCGGCCCGTGCCCGCGGTGCCCCGGCTGGGCGCACGCGCAGTTCGGCTTGCCGCACCTGCGCCACACCACGTTCAGCGCACCCCGCCGGAAGTCCCCGACCTGGGCGATCAGGGCGAACAGCTCGGAGCGGCGGCGCTCCAGCCAGGCCAGGTCACGCCCAGAGAAGTCAGCCACGGGCCACCTCCATAACTGAGTGACAACATCACTCAGATTAGACGCGCAGCCTGCGACAACAAAGCACCCTCACGATTTAGTCGTGCACCCGGAGCAGGTAAGAATGACCCTAAGGGAGAGGAGCCGCCGTTGGCATCCTCCCCCGCCTGAAGGCGGGGGATTCCAGCTACTACGCCGATTGGAGCAGCAGGTGAGGTTCGCGGTTCACAGGCCGGGCAATCCCGTCGCCTCCCCGCGCAGTCACGGCGTGCCCCGCCGCGATGTTCCTGGCCGCGTTCACATCCGCGTTGCAGGCGAATCCGCAGGCCACGCAGCGGAACAGGGCTTGGCTCTGACGGCTGCCCGCTGCAATGTGCCCGCACGCACTACAACGCTGACTGGTGAACGCGGCATTGACCTTCTCCACCCGGCTGGGCGCCTTGTCCTGCAGGCGGCGCACCAGCAGCCCCCAGGCCGAGGCGAGGATGCCCCGGTTCAGCCCGGCTTTGGCGCGGACGCGCCGGCCTGGCTCGGCGATGGTGCCCCGGGCCGAGCGGGTCATGCCTACGACGCGCAGGTCCTCGACGCGGATCAGGTCGAACCGTCGTGCGAGGTCCGTGGAGGTTTTCTCGGCCCAGTCCTTGCGCGCGTCCGCCTCGCGGGCTTTCAGCTTCGCGATGGCCCGCTTTACCCGGGCGCGGCGGTTCGACCCACGGCTGGCCCGGGCCAGCTTGCGCTGGAGGTGGCGGAGCCTGCGCTGCCGCGCGGGGCCGGGCCGGGGCACGGTGAGCATCTGCCCGGTGGACAATGCGGCGCTGACCGCGACGCCCCGATCGACGCCGACTGTCTCGTCGTTGCCCGGCGCGGAGATGGGCGCGGGGATGGCGGCGAAGGCGATGTGCCAGCGTCCCGCACGGTCCCGGGTGACCCGGTAGGACTTCGCGGTTGCAGGTACGGCGCGGGACCAGCGGAACCGCACCCAGCCGGCTTTGGGGATCCAGGCCTCGCCGGTGTGGCGGCTGACCCGGCGCACGTGCCCGGGTTTTACGGCGACGATGCGGAAGCCTTCGTCGCGGCCGGCTTTTCGCCAGGTCGGGCGGCTGTGGGTGCCGGCGAAGAAGTTGACCAGAGCCTGGGCGAAGTCCCGCAGCGCCTGCTGCTGCACCATCTGGGAGCCTTGACGCAGCCAGTCATATTGAGCCCGCGCCTGGGTGAGTTGTCGGCATTGCTCCAGATAGCCCGGCGCGCTTTTCCTGCCAGGCTGCCACCAGGAGTGCTGCTCGACCGCGAGGTTCCAGACGAAGCGGGCATGCGCGCAGTGGTCCCGCAGCGCTATTTCCTGGATGGCAGTAGGTGCCAGGCGGTAACGGGACATTCAAACACTCTATCGGGAACCACTGACATTCCGGAGGAGGTGAAGCGGCGTGTCCTCCCCGGCCTGACCGCCGGGGTCTCTACGCCGCGATGCCTATGAGCGCGCCAGCGGAGACGCAGAGCGTTGCCTGGTCGCAGGCTTCGCTGCGAAGGTTCCTGCACGGGCTGCCCGGGGTGGACCGGGTCGGGGCGGAAGCGCGTGCGGCCGTGCTGGCCAGCAGGTCCATCAAGACCACGGCCAAGCAGTGGGCGCTCGACGCCGCGATCTCGATGATCGACCTGACCACGCTGGAGGGCCAGGACACGCCGGGCAAGGTCCGCGCGCTGTGCGCCAA
>JBKQQQ010000228.1:0-12612 GCA_052144275.1 Streptosporangiaceae bacterium | reverse complement strand
GGGAGCGGACCTTGAGCCTTGCTGCCGCGGAGCAGGTAGGCGGACCTGAGCAGGTCCGGGTGCTCGCGTAGTTCGCTGGCCAGGCCGGAGAAGCGGATCCGGCCGCCCTCCATGATGTGGGCGCGGTGGGCCAGGCCGAGCGCGACGGTGGCGAACTGCTCGATCAGCAGCACGCCGGTGCCGGATTCGGCGACCGCGGCGATCACCGGCATCAGCCGGCTGACCACGACCGGCGCCAGGCCGAGGGAGAGTTCGTCGATCAGCAGGTAGCGGGGCTGGCCGATCAGCGCCTGGGCCAGCACCACCATCTGCTGCTCGCCGCCGGACAAGGTCCGGGCGGTCGCCGTCAGCCGCCGCTCGAGCTGCGGGAACAGCTCGAGGACCCGGTCCCGGCCGGACTGGGCCTGCTCGCGGGTCAGCGCGTAGCTGGCCACCCGCAGGTTGTCCGCCACGGTCAGGTCGGGCAGCAGCCGGCGGCCCTCGGGGACGATCGCGACGCCCGCCTGCCGGATCCGCTCCGGCCGGCGGCCGGCGATATCAGCGTCATCGAGGAGCACGGCCCCGGCCTTCGGCTTGAGCACGCCGCCGACGGCCAGGACCAGGGTGGACTTGCCCGCGCCGTTCGGGCCGAGCAGGGCGGTGACCTGGCCGGCCGCGATCTCCACCGAGACGTCCCTGACCACGGCGCGACCGCCGCGCTCGACCGTAAGGTCCCTTAGGACCAGGGCGCTCACTGGTCCACCCCGAGGTAGGCGCGGATCACGTCGTCGTCGCGGAGGACGGCGGCGGTGGGGCCGGACGCGATCAGCCTGCCGAAGTCGAGCACGGCGGTGGTCGCGCAGCAGGCCGAGACCAGGCTCATGTCGTGGTCGACCAGGATGACCAGGGCCCCGGTACGCTCCGGGATGCGGCGGATCACGTCGGCCAGGTGGCTGGTCTCCTCGTCCGGCAGCCCGGCGGCGGGCTCGTCGAGCAGCACCAGGCGCGGCCGGCCGACGACCGCGCGGGCGACCTCGACCAGGCGCCGCTGGCCGGCCCCGAGCGTGCGCACCTTCGCCTCCGGGGATTCCGGGTCGACGTCGATGCCGGTGAACGCGATCGCGTCCAGCACGTCACCGCGGCGGGAGGCGCCGCCCAGCCCGGAGTGCTCGTGCACCATCGCCACGTTGTCGAACACGGACAGTTCCTCGATGGCCTGTTCGGTCTGGAACGTCCGGCGCACCCCCCAGCGGGCGCGGCGGAAATGGGCCATCCCGAGCAGGTCTGTCCCGAACGCGCGCACGGTTCCCGCGGCGGGCCGGACGAAGCCGCTCAGCACGTTGAAGAACGTGGTCTTGCCGGCCCCGTTCGGGCCGATGAGCCCGCAGGTCCCCTGCTCGAACCTCAGGCTCATGTCGTCCAGCGAGGTGACGCCGCCGTAGCGGACGGTCAGGCCGTCGACTTCGATCATTTGGTGCTGCCTTGTGTCGGGGCGGGCGCGGCCTTGCGGACGTGGTTGCGCAGGAAGCGGCCCAGCCGGGCCAGGTCCCTGGGCACCTGGTCGGCCAGGCCGGCCGGCGCCGTGGTCAGCACCTGCAGCACGCCGACCCCGAACAAGATGATCAGCCAGTCGGCCGAGACGCCCCAGTTGTTCAGCAGGGCCGGCAGGAACTGGTAGAGCAGGGCGGCCACCACCGCGCCCCACAGGCTGTACACCCCGCCCATCAGCGTCACGGCCAGCAGCGTGATCGAGTCCTGGGTGGGGAAGCCGATCGAGTACAGGTAGTGCACCGCGCCGGCCAGCACGCCGCCGGCCACCCCGGTGATGAACGAGGCCAGCGCGAACGCCCACAGCTTGTAAAACCAGATGTTGATGCCCGCGGCCAGCGCGGCGGGCTCGCTCTGCCTGATGGCCGCCCAGGCGCGCCCGGGCCTGGTCTTGATGTGGGCCAGGACGAGCGCGAACATCAGGATCGCGACCACCACCGAGTACCGGAAGTAGGCCGGGTCGCTCGTCGCGATGCTGGGCCGGCGGATCGGCGGGATGTGCACCAGGCTGCCGTTGTAGCCGAGGAAGCCGTGGCCGCCGTTCGGGAAGTTCACCGTGGCCAGCACCACCGTGATGGCACCGGCCAGCATCAGCGTGATCAGCGCCAGGTACAGGCCGCGCAGCCGCAACGCCGGCAGCCCGATGACCACGCCGAGCACCATCGTGATCAGGCCCGCCTCGAGCAGGACCAGCGGGAACGGCTGGCTGGTGGCGAACAGCAGCCTGGCGGCCACCCAGGCACCGATGGCCAGCACCGCGACCTGGCCGAGGGAGACCAGGCCGACCCGGCCGACCAGCACCCCGAGCCCCACCGCGACCATCGAGTACACGGCCACCTGGGTCATCGTGTCGATGTAGTACAGGCTCATCAGCTGCGGCAGCCCGAGCAGGACGAACAGCAGCAGCGCGGCGGTTATGGCTGCCCTGATCAGCTGCGGGCGGCTCAGCCGGGTGCGCGCCCGGGCCGGGCTCGCCCGCTCCAGCGTGGCCGGCACTCTGCCCCCCGCTCGCCTCCGGGGCGCCTTGAGGCGCCGCCTTCCCTCGTCGCTCGTTCCTCGCTCCTCGGTCCAGGCGGCGCCGCGCCCCTTCGGCTCGCTCACTACGCTTCCTCGCGGGATTGCGACATGACCTGGTGCCGCGACAGGATCAGCAGCGCCACGGCGGCGATCACGAACGGGGTCATGTCGCGGTAGTTGGTGAGCGAGTTGACCGGGGTCAGCAGGTCATGCAGCAGGCCGATCACGATCGCGGCAATGAACGTGACCGTGATCGAGCGCAGCCGGGCGATCAGCACCGCGGCCAGCGACGAGATGACCAGGAAGGTGAGCGTGGTGGCGTCGAGCGCGACCAGGTCGGCCAGCAGCAGCCCGGCCACGCCCGCGAGCACGCCGCAGCCCAGCCAGGCCGCGGCCTCCACGCGGCGGACCGGCACGCCGAGGGTGGCGGTGATGTCCCGGTCGTTGGCCATCGCCCGCATGGCCGTGCCGAGCTTGGTGTACCGCAGGAACGCGCCGGTGGCCACCGTGAGCACCACGCCGGCCGCCAGCGCGATCACCTGCGTCCAGGTCACCTGGATCTGGCCCACTGAGAAGCCGCCGCCGTCGGTGGGCAGCGTGATCGAGCGGGCCTGGCCGCCGCTGGTCGTCCAGAGCAGGTCCATCAGGCCGTACAAGATGAGCGTCAGCCCGATGGTGGCCACCGCCTTGACCAGCGGGTCCCTCCTGGCCAGGGCCGGGCCGAAGAGGATCCCGTAGCCGAGGGTCACCGCCGCGGCCACGGCCACGGAAGCGAGCCAGCTCAGCCAGCCCGGCGTTCCGGCCTTCTGCAGGGACCAGGCGATCAGCGCGCCCAGCGCGCCGACCGCCCCGAAGGCCAGGTAGAGCACGCCGGTGGCCCGGTACAGGACGACCAGCCCGACCCCGGACAGGGCGTACACCCCGCCCAGGGCCAGGCCACTCACGATGAACGGCTCGAAGTCCTGCCAGGACGGCATAAGCAGTACCTTACGAGCCAGCCGACGGCAAGGCTCATGGGGCTATCGGCGCGGTGCCGGCGACGCCCCGGTACTGCGCGATCTGCGGGTCAACCGACGAGATCTGCGTGCAGCCCTGCGCCGTCACCATCTTGCCGTTGTCAGGCGTAACTGTGTAGTCGGCGTTGTTCGGGATGTGCATGGGGTAACTACCGTAGGTCCACAGCTGGCACAGCATCCCGGTGTTAAAGCCCGACACCGCCTTGAACGCGGTGTTGACGCTGGCCACCGTGTACGAGCCGCTGGTGATCGACTCCAGGGCGTGCACGGCGATCTCGGCCTCGGTGAAGCCCATCTGGCTGAAGCTGCCGATGCCACCGGAGACCGCCGAGCCGTACTGCTTGAGGATCGCCTTGTACAGGTTCATGGTGGCCGTGTTCGTCGTGTCCGGCGGGGTCAGTTCAGCGTTGACGAACAGCTTGCTGTTCCATTTCGGGCCTAGCGAGGCGGCCAGGAAGTCGGTGTTGCATGGCGTCGAGCAGCCCCACAGCTTCACCCGGTCCTCCAGGCCGAGCTTCTGCGCCGCCTGCAGGATGACCAGCGCCTCCGGCGGGGTGAAGTTGAGCACCACGGCGCCGTTCGGCCCCGCGTCGTCGACTTCCTTGATCGCCACCGAGTCGGCGTCGGAGATCGGCACGTTCTCGGTCAGCTGAACGATCGGTACGTTCGCGGCTTTCGCGAGCGCCGCGGGACCCGCCGCGATGTACCCGGTGCCGGGGACGTTGGACTGGTCGAAGACGATCTTGGAGGCGTGCTGGGCGAGCGCGTACTGCACCGCCCCGTCCGAGCTGTACCGCGGGCCCATGTTGACCGCGGCGCTGTTCGGGGTCGAATAGCACTCGGGCGCGATCCCGGAGTCGATGATGTAGTAACCGAGCTTCTGCCAGTAGCTGCTGTCGACCGAGCACTCGATGATGGACGTGTTGCCGATGATGCCGACCACATGATCGGTCTGCACCAACTGCTTCGCGTCGGCCGCGATCTGGGCCGGGTTGGTCTGCTCGGTCTCGATGTAGAGCTTGATCGGGTGGCCGTTGATGCCGCCGTTGGCGTTGACGCAGGCGAAATACGCGTTCGCCATGTTCGGGATGTCGGTGAACGACGTGCCCGGCTGGTTGGTGGCGATGGCGCCGAGCGCGATCGGGGTGCCGGTCGCCGCCACACCGGGCTTGCTGCCGCACTGCGACGTGCTGACGGCTGTGGTGCCCGGCGTGGCTGACGTGGCCGACGTGCCCGGTGTAGTCGACGTGGCGGCCGGCGTGCTGGTCGAGCTGCTACTGCTGCAGCCAGCCGCCGCCAGCGCGATAGCCGCGGCGAGCATGATCGTTCTTCGGGCCAGCCGTGCGGGTATAAGTCTTTTCATCTGTCCCCCTCAGGGCGGTGAGTTTTCAGGTAATTAGCTTTGGTGCTTTCTCAATTCACAGTCACCACGATCTTGATCGCGTCAGGTGGCCTGCTCATCGCGAATTCGAAGGCCTCCGGGGCGCGGGCCAGCGGGAAATGATGCGAGAACAATGCGGTTACGGCCGCCCGGTTGGCTGCGATCAGCTTTATCGCCGCGCGGAAATCATCGGCCGTCGCGCAGCTCGAGCCGATGACGTCTATTTCCTTTTCCGGGAAGGCGCCCGGCCGCACCGGCGCCGTGCCGGACGACATGCCGACGACCACGACCCGGCCGGCCGCCGCCACCAGTTCGGCCGCCTGCGGCAGGACGGCGGCCTCGCCGCTGGTCTCGATGACCAGCGGCGGCCCCTCGCTCTTGGTCCAGTCGTGTACCTGGTCTGTCAGCTCTGGCTCCGGCACCCAGGTCACGACCTCGGCGCCGAGCCGCTTGGCGAGCTCACGCCGGCTGGCCAGCGGGTCGACGGACAGCACCCGGGCGCCCTGGTCCACGGCCGCTACCAGCGTGGCCAGGCCGATCGGCCCGGCACCGAACACGACCACCTGCTCACCCGCTGTCAGCCGGCCACGGGCCAGGGCGTGCACGGCGACCGAGGCGGGCTCGACGAAGGACGCGCAGTCGGGGTCCAGGTCGCCGACCGCGAAGACCAGTCCGGCCGGGACCTCGAGCCGTTCGGCCAGGCCACCGTCGAGGTGCACGCCGACCAGCCGGAACCTGATGCACACGTTGGGCCGGCCGGTGCGGCATGGGTAGCAGTGGCCGCACGGCAGCAGCGGCCAGATCGCGACCCGGTCGCCTTCTCGTAGGCCGCGCGCGTCCCCGGCGTCTTCGACGACCGCGGCCACCTCGTGCCCCTGGACCCGCGGATAGAAGTCGCGGGCACCGGAAAGCGCGCCCACGTCCCCGGAAAACAGGTGGAAGTCAGAGCCGCAGATACCGACCGCCTCCGGCCGCACGATAACGTACCCGGCGCGGGCGCGGCCCGGTCCTGAAACGTCCTCGATCGCCATCTCGCCCGGTGATCTGGTCACTGCGGCCAGCACAGACGGCCCCTTCCTTGCGGCAGCCTTGAGGTGCGCGAATCGTGGAAACTGGCCATTAATGCACGCTAATGCGGAGATTCCCACGGCCGATCCCGCCGGACAATGACACGGCAACCAAAAACGCCCAGCGGATTCCTGAGCCTGGCCACAAGGGCAAGGGCAGACAGGATGCCTAACGGGCGGGCGGGCGCCCGGGCGGACGGTGGTGCGCTCTTGCGGCCGGGCTGGCGGCCTCTAGCCGAAGCCTGCCGCGGACCGTAGGATGGCGGCCTTGTCGGTGTTCTCCCAGGTGAACCCGGGCTCGTCGCGGCCGAAGTGGCCGTAGGCCGCGGTCTGGCGGTAGATCGGCCGGCGCAGGTTCAGCGCCTCTACCAGGGCGGCGGGCCGCAGGTCGAAATGGTCGCGGACCAGCCGGGCCAGCAGCGGCCGGTCGATCTTCTCGGTGCCGAAGGTCTCGATGAGCAGGGACAGCGGCCGGGCCACCCCGATCGCGTAGGCCACCTGCACCTCGGCCCGGTCGGCGAGCCCGGCGGCCACGATGTTCTTGGCCACGTGGCGCGCCGCGTACGAGGCGGACCGGTCCACCTTGCTCGGGTCCTTGCCGGAGAAGGCGCCGCCGCCGTGCCTGGCGAACCCGCCGTAGGTGTCCACGATGATCTTGCGGCCGGTCAGGCCGGTGTCGCCGACCGGACCGCCGATCACGAACCGGCCGGTCGGGTTGACGTAGAACTCCTTGCGCAGTGCCCCGGCGTCGTACAGTCCGGGCGGCAGCGTCTGGGTCACCACCTGTTCCCACAGCGCGTCGGCCAGCTTCGGCTCCACCCCGTCCTCGTGCTGGGCGGAGATGAGCACCTTCTCCACGCCGGCCGGCTTGCCGTCCGGGTCGTAGCGCACCGTCACCTGGGTCTTGCCGTCCGGCCGCAGGTACGGCAGCAGCCCGTTGCGGCGCACCTCCGCGAGCCGCCGGGCCAGCTTGTGCGCGAGCACGATTGGCATCGGCATGAGCTCGGGCGTTTCGTTGGTCGCGTAGCCGAACATCATGCCCTGGTCGCCCGCGCCGACCGCGTCGAACGGATCGGTGCTGCCCGCCCGCATGTCGTGGGATTCGGCCACCCCGCGGGCGATGTCGGGCGACTGCCGGTCCAGCGCCGTGATCACCCCGACCGCGTTGCCGTCGAAGCCGAAGTCGCCGGTGTCATAGCCGATCTCGCAGATCACCCGGCGGGCGATCGCGGCGAAATCCAGCACGGCGTTCGTGGTGATCTCGCCGGCCAGCACCACGAGCCCGGTGGTCAGCAGCGTCTCGACGGCCAGCCGCGACCCGGGGTCCTCAGTCAGCGCGGCGTCCACGATCGCGTCGGAAATCTGGTCGGCCACCTTGTCCGGATGGCCCTCAGTCACGGATTCCGAGGTGAAGAGGAATCCGTCGCCGGCGCCGCTCATGGCTTGTCGCCTCCCTGTGCTTGAGATGATTCTGGTCTGGCCAGCTCGGCCCTGACTAGCGCGACGCCGACCACCATGGCGCGCAGCTTCTGCCGGGCCACCTCGGGCGCGAGGTGCCGCAGCCCGCAGTCGGGGTTGATCATCAGGCGGTCGGCCGGCACGTAGTCGAGCGCGCGCCTGATCCGGGATGCGACGAGTTCGGCCGGCTCCACCTCGGAGCTCTTGACGTCGATCACGCCCAGGCCGAGCCACTTGTCCCACCCGTGCTGCTGGATCAGCCGCAGGTCGTCCAGGCCCTTGCGGGCGAACTCGAGGACGATCTGGTCCACTCGCGCGGCCTTCACCGCGGGGAACAGGAAGTCGTAGTGTCCTTCCCAGGACGGACGCGCGTACCGGTTGCCGTAGCACACGTGCAAGGCCCAGGTGACCGGCACGCCCTCGGTCACGATGTTGACCGCCTCGACCGCGAGCTCGACGTGCTCCGGGTACCCGGCCAGGAACGGCTCGTCGATCTGCAGCAGGTCGGCGCCGGCCTCGGCCAGTTCCCGCGCCTCGGCGTTGAGCCTGCGGGCCAGCGCTCGGACCAGCTCGCCGGGTTCGGCGTAGGCCTCGTCGCGGATCCGCCGGGACAGCGAGAACGGGCCGGTGAAGGAGAACTTGACCGGCTTGTCGGTGAGCTGGCGGGTGAACCGGAAATCGTCGGCCAGGCCAAGCCCAGGACTGGTCTGCGCGCCGCCGGGCAGTTCGGGCAGCGGCCGGGTGACCTCGGCCTCGTAGTAGTCGAAGTAGTCGGTCTTGGCGCGCTGCGGGATCTGCACGCCGGGAATCCGGGCCAGGAAGTAGTCCACGTCGTTGTCCCGGCGCAGCTCGCCGTCGGACACGATGTCGATGCCGGCCAGCTCCTGGTCCTTGACCGCCGCCTTGATGGCGACCTCGTGGATCTCGGTGAGGTGCTGCGCGCTGATCCGGCGCTGGTAGTACTCGGTCTTCAGCCGCTCCAGCCATTCCGGCACGGAATAGGAACCCACCACGGTCGTCGGCAGCAGGACTCTGTTCTTTGTTCGAATGTTCGCGTCATTCAGATCTACGTCGGGGTTCTCGCCGACCTGACCTGCACCGACCGCTCGCACGGGCTCAGAAGGCCCGTGCTCGCTAGTCGGTTCTGAATGACGCTCCATGGCGATCAGTCCCTGGCCTGCGCGGTCAGCGTGGTGATGTTGGACCCCGGCCGCTGCCGGAACGGCGTGAACTCCACGCCGAAGCCCCGGCGGCTCGCGACCAGCTGCAGCAGCGGCCCGTTCACCCAGTTGACCACGGAGCCGTCGTACTTGCCGGGGCCGTAGAACCCGGTGCGGTACTGCTGACCGCCGGTCAGGAACAGGTCGTGGCACTGGACCCGGCCGAACGGGTGGAGCAGGGGCAGCGTCCCGGTGAAGCTGCCGAGCGCGCCGTTGCTGACGTGCATCCGGACGTCACCGTGCCCTTCGATCAGCGGCCGCAGGATCTCGCCGGTCAGCGAGGGGCTGATCTGGTAGCTGTCCAGGCCTTCCAGCGGGACGTAGCGTTCGCGCAACCGGAGCGCTTCCCATACCGCCTGCCAGAACGCGACTGCCTGGCCGGGGTCGGCGAACTGCCCAGGGGAGGATTCGCTGAGCAGCTCGGGCCCGATCCGCAGCAGCCGGTCGATGAGCGGCACCAGCCGGTCCCGCTCGGTGCCGAACCGGCACGCGATCAGGCCGGCGTCGTCCTCGGTGAGGAAGGCCTGCGTCTCGACCTGGTAGGTGCGCCCGTGGATGCAGGCCAGCTCGTCGGTCGGCAGGTTGTCGTACACGTTGGAGATGTAGACCAGGAAGGCCTTGCCGGCCAGGAAGCCGAGCGTGACGGCCGGCCGGGTGGCCTCCATCACCAGCGCGCTGACCCGCTCGCCGTGGTGGGCCACGGCCTGCCTGGCCCGGTCGAGCACGTGCGGGGAGTAGTCGCCCATCAGGTAGCGAAGCCGGTGGTAGTACTCGCGTCCGTGCCTGCGGTCGAGCTGGACGAACTCGTCCAGCCAGGTGCGGGCCTGGTTGCCGTTGCCGACGCCGAGTTCCAGGATGTAGAGCTCCTCGGGCAGCGCGCGGCGCGCGGCGAGCTCGTCCCAGAGCCGGAAGAGCTCCAAGATGAGTTCGCGGGCGGCCTCGGTGTTCCGCGCGTCGCTCTCGCCGCCGGGCAGCGCCTGCTCGTACTCGCGGCCGGTGGCCTGCTCCCAGCCGGACAGCGCCTGCCAGTACAGTGCGTTGAACCGCCAGATGCAGCTATCCCGCCCGGGCACCCACGGCTCCAGGGCCAGCCCGGGCTGTCCCGACAGGGCCTGCTTGACGTGCGCGGCCAGGTCTATATCGCCGCAGCGGCGCAGGTCGAAGGCGATCTCGATGTCCGTGTCCGCGACCGGCCTGCTGACCACGGCCTCGCGGAAATTCTGCTTGTACTGGATCCAGTCGCAGACCACGCGGAGCCTGGCCAGGTCGACGGGCGAGGCGCAGACCGCCTCCATGATCGGGCCGAGCGCCGACCGGGCCACGGCGGATTCCCGCAGCTTCTTCGTCGGGCGCAGGTCAACGTCCATCGCGGTCCACCCGGACGCCGGCGGCGTCGAGGATGCCGGGGACCGCCTGCTCGTTCCCGGCCACCATCAGGTGGACCCCGGCCACGCCGTCGATCATGCTCAGCTGCTGGATGGTCTCGGCCGCGAGGCGCGCGCCCTCGGCGGCGGTCTGGTCCGCCGGGACCCCGTGCAGCCTGCGGTACACGTCGTCGGGCACCTGAACCCCCGGCACCTTGTCCCGCATGAAGTCCAGCGCCCGCCGGGACCTGACCGCGCCGACCCCGGCCAGGATGTAGCACCGCTCGTGCAGCCCGAGGTCGCGGACCTGCGCCATCCACTGGCCGAACGCACCGGTGTCGAAGACGAACTGAGTCTGCACGAACTGCGCGCCGGCCGCGACCTTCTTGCCGAGCCGTTCGGCCCGGAACGCGGCAGGCGGCGCGAACGGGTTCTCCACCGCGCCGAGGAAGCAGTCCGGCGGCGGGTTCAGCGGGCGGCCGGACAGCACGACGCCCTGGTCCCGCATGTGGCGCAGCGTCCAGAGCAGCTGGACGCTGTCCAGGTCGAAGACGGGCTTGGCCTCGGGGTGATCGCCGAACTTCGGGTGGTCGCCGGTCATCACCAGGACGTTGCGGATGCCGAGCGCCGACGCCCCGAGCAGGTCGGACTGCAGCGCGATGCGGTTGCGGTCCCGGCAGGTCATCTGCATGACCGGCTCTAGCCCGGCGGCCATCGCGGCCAGGCTGCCCGCCCAGCTGGCCAGCCGCACGTTCGAGCCCTGGTTGTCGGTGATGTTGACGGCGTCGACCCAGTCCCGCAGCAGCGCGGCCGTCGCTGTGATCGGGCCGGTGTCCGCGCCGCGGGGCGGGCTGATCTCCGCGGTGACCGCGAAGCCGCCCGAGGCCAGACGCTCGCGCAGGCTCATGAGCCCCCCAGGACCCGCAGCCGGTGCCGGTGATTGATGCTGACGCTGTTGGTGCTCGGGCCCTCATGTCCAGTATCGCCGACCGCGGCGGCCCACAATCCTTCGTCGCGGCCCTGCCAGTAGTTCAGCCACGAGCTCTCGCCCCAGCGGCGGTGGTCGATGGGCCGGTGCAGGAGGCGCAGGTCGGCGGCCCGGCCCTGGCTAGCCGCGCGCTCGTAAGCCTCGACCCAGACGCAGCGCAACGCGGGATAGACCTCGCACGACCCGTCCGCGCCGACACCGCCGCACGGCCCATTGCGCAGTTCCTTGGGACAACCCATCGGACACACGTACCCGGTGACGGGCAGCGCACACTGGCCGCACATCCGGCAGCCGAACAGTTCCTGTTTGGTCTGCCGTTCCGCGCCGGCGAACAGTGCGCGGGCCGGCCCGGACGCCTCGATCCTGGCGCTGAGCCAGCGCAGGCCGATACGGGGCCGCAGCGTGTGCTGCAGGCGGTAGGCCAGGCGGGCGCCCAGGCGCGGACGCGCGGGAATGGGCGGTCTGGTGGTCAAGAGGCCGGCCGGGACGAGACCGGCGCCAGGGCAAATGGCGCTTGGCCATTATTTACGTGCCGGTTACAAATGAATTGCAACCAGCCATCGCGGATCACACCGCCTTCCATAATGGATATACTCGGTGTTAACGAGCACGGAATCAACGACGACCGCCACAAGGTTCGCGCCGGTCCGTTGTGAGCGGTGACAACATGGGCCGCTAATATCCGCAAAAACAAGCCGCTAATAGCCGGGCAGCACAAATTCGCCGCTTAGAATTTGTGCTGCGACTCAGACCCGTAAGACCCCGGCTTCCGCAGGATTGGCGGCCTCGTGGTGTTCCTGGCGTGGACAGGGACCGGATGGGCTAGCCGAACAGTGTGCTGAGGTTGCCTGTGCACCTGGCGAGAGTAGCGTGAACCAAGGCCACCGTGATTGACGGGGGGACAAGTTTCCGAACTTTCAAAAGGAGAACCGTCATGTCCGAAAACGAAACAGAAAATGACTCACCCGTCAGCGACACGCTTCTGGTGATGACCGCCACGTCGCTAGACAACAGCGACCTGAGCCCTCGCGAGCTCATGATCGCCCGGACCGCCGCCCTCGTGGCGGTAGACGCGCCCGCCGCTTCCTACGCGCTCAACGCCGTACCGGCGGCCGACTCAGGCATCACCCTCGATGACGTCGAAGATATTCTCGTCGCGGTGGCGCCCATCGTAGGCACAGCCCGCGTCGTCTCGGCGACGGCGAAAATCGCCGAGGGACTGGGGTTCGTGATCGCCCTGGCCGAAGCTGAGCTCGAGGAGGAACTCGAGGAGGAAGCCGAGGCGGAGGACTAAGGACCTCACGTACCTGCGGCGTTACCGGCTGGATGATTCGGCCGGTAACGCCGCCTCCTCCCGGGATGCTCGCGGTCCGGCGGTCGGACTTCTTTCCGGGCCTGGCGGTCGGGCTGCTGGCCATGGTGACCGCAGCGGCCACGCTCGCCACCAGACGACCGGGGTCGTGGCGGGCCGGCTGATCGCCGGGCCGTTCGGCCCGAAAATCAGTCCAACCGGGGCAGGACCTCGCGGCCGAGCAGCCGGACGTGGTCCAGGTCCGCCACGTCGTACAGGTGGA
>JBKQQQ010000227.1:0-7622 GCA_052144275.1 Streptosporangiaceae bacterium | reverse complement strand
GCCTCGATACCGCCGACCCCCCAGCCGAGCACCCCCAGGCCGTTCTGCATCGTGGTGTGCGAGTCGGTGCCCACGCAGGTGTCCGGGTAGGCCGTGCCGTCCCGGGTCATCACCACTCGGGCCAGGTACTCGATGTTCACCTGGTGCACGATGCCGGTGCCCGGCGGGACCACCTTGAACTGGCTGAACGCCTCCTGGCCCCAGCGCAGGAAGCCGAACCGCTCCCGGTTGCGCCGAAACTCGATCTCTACGTTCCTGGTGAACGCGTCGGGCCTGCCGAACACGTCGGCCACTACGGAGTGGTCGATGACCAGCTCGGCCGGGATGAGCGGGTTGATCTTCGTCGGGTCGCCGCCCAGGGCTCGCATGGCCTCGCGCATCGCGGCCAGGTCCACCACGGCCGGCACGCCGGTCAGGTCCTGCAGGATGACCCGGGCCGGGGTGAACTGGATCTCGGTGTCCGGCTCATGCTTCGGGTCCCACTGCGCCAGCGCGGTGACCTGCTCCGTCGTGATGTTGACGCCGTCGGAGTTGCGGAGCAGGTTCTCAAGAAGGATCTTCAGGCTGAACGGGAGGGTCTGCGATCCGTCCACGGCGTCCAGCCGGTAAATCTCGTACTGATCGCCCGCGACCTGAAGCGCCGCCCGGCTGCCGAAGCTGTTCGCCGTCATCGTTGAGCCTCCTCGCTCGTACCGCGCCTACGTCTCAAGCCCGCCGTGTCCAACCTACAGTATCTCGATATCAAGGTACTTAGCGAGGGGGTTCGGTGTGAGTGGCTCGGTAGGATAATTCCGTAACCGTCGGTATCCGGTCAGGAGAGGACGTTTGGCATGCGCTTCGCGATCAAGACGCGGCCCGAGCATCAGACCTGGGAAGAGATACGCGACGCGTGGCTCGCGGCGGACGAGATCCCCCTGTTCGAGTCGGCTTGGAACTGGGACCATTTCTATCCGCTGACCGGCGACCTGACCGGGCCCAACTTCGAGGCCTGGACGATGCTGGCGGCGATGGCCCAGGCCACCCGCCGGATCCGGATCGGGTGCCAGGTAACCGGCATGGTCTACCGGCATCCTGCGGTGCTGGCCAATATGGCCGCGACGGTGGACATCATCTCGGGCGGGCGGCTGGAACTCGGGCTGGGCGCCGGGTGGAACCAGATGGAGTGCGACGCCTACGGGATCGAGTTGCCGCCGCTGCGCGAGCGGTTCGACCGGTTCGACGAGGGCGTCGAGGCCATCGTCAGCCTGCTGAGCCAGCCCACGACCACGTTCGCCGGGCAGTACGTCAGGCTCACCGACGCCAGGTGCGAGCCGAAGCCGGTACAGCGGCCACATCCGCCGGTCACCATCGGCGGCCGCGGCAAGAAGCGCACGCTGCGCACGGTGGCGCGCTGGGCGCAGCAGTGGAACGCCATCGCGGAGAGCCCGGAGCAGTGGCTCGAGCTGAAGGAAGTCCTGGCCGGGCACTGCGCCGCGATCGGCAGGGACGTGAACGAGATCACCTGCTCGATCAACGTTCGGCTGGACCCGGCGACCGGGCTCGAGCCCGTCGTCGCGACGGTCGCCGCCTATCGCGACGCGGGCGTCGACCTGATCATCGTGAACCTCCCGCACCACGCCAAGCCCGATTCCCTCCAGCCGCTGGCCGAGGCGCTCGAGCCGCTCGAGCCGCTCGCGTAAGGCTGTTCGGCCTCTGGCAAGGCGCTCGTGCAGGGCGCGGCTGGCGCTGGCCATCAGGGACGGCACGCCAAGTTCGGTCAGCATGTCCGCGGCTGCCTCCATCTCGGCGGTGCGGCGAACCGCGTGCTTGCGGGTGCCATCGGTAATCCGCTCCACGGTAGTGACGTCGGACGCGGCTAGCTCGGCGGCGATGTGTTCTCGCAGCCACTGCTCGTCGCCCGCGGCCCGGGCAGCCTCCAGGGCCTCGACGATCGAGGCGGCCATGCCCTTGTAGAACACGCTGCGCAGGAGTTTCCTGCTGGCCGCAAGCCCGGCCGGCCCGTCCAGCACCTCGATATCGGCGCCGAGGGGTCCCAGGATGGCCGCGTAGCGCGCGGCGCCGGCACCGCTGGCCAGCATCGAGACACGCAGGCCGCGGCCGGGCACCGGGGCCATCATCGCAACGTCGGCGAACGCGATGCCTGCTTCTCCGGCGAGTTCGGCCAGGTGCCGTTTGATGCCCGGCGAGGCGGTGTTCAAGTCGGCCCACAGGACGTCCGGCCGCGCGCTGTCGTAGTGGCGCGCGCTGTCGCAATGGTGCGCGCTGTCGCAATGGTGCGCGCTGCCGTCCTGGCGCAGCCCGATCAGCCCGGCCTTGAACGCGTCTACCGCGGCCTTCGCGCTGTTGACGCTCAGCACCAGGTGCGCTCCGCGCGCCGCCTCGGCTTCGCTGGCCGTGTCGATGATGGGTTCGGCTGCGGTTACCGCCGGATCGTAGCCGCGGACGCGCACCCCCGCGGCAACCAGGTCACGTGCGATGACAGAACCGGCCTCCCCCAGGCCGAGAACCGCGATGACCGGCGTATGTCCGTCCCGGGTCACCATGCGCGGGGCTGATCGGCGGTGACGCCGGCGCTTTCGGGTGCGCCCACCGGGCCGCCGGCGGGCGCGGCTTCACCGGGATCGCCCGGCTCCCGACCCGCGACGTCGGCCGGCTCGGCTCCCGCCTGATCCGCGGCACCGATCTGATCCGCGGCACCGGCCTGATCCGCGGCACCGGCCGCCGGCCTGGCCGCGTTGGACTGCTTGAAGTACTCGCTGATCAACTCGCGCTGCTGGGCCAGGAGCTGGTCGAAGTGCTTGTCGACGTTCGCCTCGCCAATCGCTTCCGCGGTCAGGTACAGGTCCTTGATCTGCTCGAGCTTGCGCGCGTGGGCGTGCTCTGTGTCCTGGAGTCCGTCGTCGGCCGGCGGCGGCGCCTCCTGGGGGTGAGCGGCCTCCGGCGCGGCGGGTTCGTCGTCGAGGCCGACGGAGAAGCGCGGCGTCGTGCCGGGCGGGTCGGTGGACGACACCAGGGGCTCGAACGGACCGCGGGTCTCCTGGGGCACCCGCGGAGCCGTATCTCCCCCGGCGCTGGTCGCGGGCAGGTCATACCAGTAGGAGGCGTCATGCTCGTCTGGTCCCGCCGCGGCCGCGGCAGGACCATCAGGCTGGCCGCCGGTGTCCCGGTAGACGTAGACATCCGACGCCGCGGACCTGGCAGGGTCTGCCGGCCTGGCCGACTGGGAGGGCCCGGCCGACTTGGAGGGCCTGGCGGGGTCTGCGGGCCTGGCAGGGTCTGCGGGCCTGGCAGGGTCTGCGGGCCTGGCAGGGTCTGCGGGCCGACCGAGGTTCGGCGGGCGCATGGGGCTGGCCGGCCGGGCTGGGTTATCTGCCGGGCGGATGACATGGGCGTACCCACCGTCAAACTGGTCGGGAGCCTCAGCAGATCCGGCGGGTCCCGCAGGTCCCGCGTGCCCATCGACTCCTGGCCTTCGACCGCCCGGAGCGGCGTATCCAGGACCGCCCGCATGCCGGCCGGCTCCGCCGCCTTGGTGCTGGTGCGGGCCCCGGCCTGGCGTGCCCTGGCCTGGCGGGGGCTGGCCTGGCGAGGGCTGGTAGGCGGGCTCGCGAGGTGGCACGGGACCGCCCGGGCGGATCGGTCCGCCGGGTCCCATGGCCTCCCGCGGCATGCCTTCGCGGGGATGGCCGACGTCGCGGGGAGGGGCGGCGTCGCGGGGAGGGGCGGCGTCGCGCGGCGAGCCGGCGTCTTGGAGAAGGCCCGAGTCACGCGGAGGGCCGGCGTGGCCCGGCCGCGGGGGCTCGCGAGGCGGCATCGCGTGGCCCGGCCTCGGTGCCTCGCGGGGTCGCATCTGGTCACGGGGCGGCATGGGGGGCGGCGGCTGACCGCCGGAGGCATAGGGCGCGCGGCCGGGACCGCCCGGATTCATGCCTGGCTGATAACCAGGACGCGGCGGCTTGGCTCCGGCCCGGCCGGGCGACGGCCGGTCCTGGTTCCACCCGCCGGCCTGCGCTCCCGGCGTCGACGCTCCCGGGGCTGGCGCTCCCGGGGCTGGCGGCGGTCCGGCGTTCCGCAGGATTTCCGGGATGACCTGGCTTCCTGGCGTCCCGGGCGCGCGACCATCCCTGGGCACGTCGAGCAGGCCGCCCGGTGAGTACACATTCGTCGGGTTCAGCACGGGCGGCCGACCGGAACGCGCTCCGCCGTGACCGCTACCTCCGCCCGGGGCACCAGAGCGGAGCCGGTCCTGGCCGTGCCCCTGTGATGTGCCAGGCCCCGGTGACTTGCCGTGCCCGTGAGACGCCGCCGCAGGTTGCGGCCCGCCAGTCCCCCTCCGGTGATCCGCCGGACCCGCGGGCGGCCGGGACCTTCCAGCTACCCCGATCCGCGCGATGGCGAAAACCACCAGGACCACCAGGCCGAACGCGACGCCCGCCGCGACCACGTCCAGCCCCAACCGGAGCATGTTTACCGGGTCATGGCTGGTCAAAAGCCGCATGACCACGCTCGCGGCCGCCAAGATGGCGCCGAGCATGACCGTCACGGCAGCCGCGACCGCCAGGACGATGACGAGGCGCACCCTCCTGGTAGTGGCGGTATCAGAGCGCACTGCTCAACGATCGCATCGCGGTTACCGGCTCGCAAGCCATATGGCCAGCTGTAACCATTACGACCGTCATTCCGGAGCGTCACCGCCCAGGCTAAGGATCAGAATTTGGTACGCACTATCGCTAACGTCACTGACCTGGCATTTTTTATTAATGGGAGCCACTTGGGTTCAGCTGCCGACGGTGACCGGCGATACGTTAGGTGCATGATCACTCAGGCGGACAAAGCAGAGCGGTTCCTGGCCTTGCACCGGGCGGATGAGCCGCTCCTGTTGCCGAACCCGTGGGATCTCGGCTCGGCCCGGCTGCTCGCGTCGCTCGGGTTTGAGGCTCTGGCCACCACGAGTTCGGGCTTCGCAGCCACTCTGGGCCGCAATGACGGCTCCGTGAGCAGGGAAGAAGCCCTGGTGCACGCCGCGGTGATCGTCGCGGCGACGGACCTGCCGGTTTCAGCCGACCTGGAGAACGCCTTCGCGGACGAGCCGGCCGACGTGGCGGAGACCATCGGGCTGGCGATCCAGGTCGGCCTCGCGGGCGCCTCGGTCGAGGATTTCACCCGCCGGGACGGCGACCCCATCTATGACCTCCGACTGGCGGCCGAACGCGTCGCGGCGGCCGCGGAGACCGCCCACGCAGGCCCCGCCCGCCTGGTGCTCACCGCCCGCGCCGAGAACTACCTGCACGGTCGCGCCGACCTCGCGGACACGATCGCCAGGCTGCAGGCTTACCAGGAGGCCGGCGCCGACGTCCTGTACGCCCCCGGCCTGCGCCGTCTCGAGGACATCCGCCAGGTAGTCCGCGAGGTGGACCGGCCGGTCAACGTGCTGGCCCTGGACGGGGTCCCGGCCGTGGCCGAACTGGCTGAGGCCGGGGTCAGCCAGATCTCGGTGGGCGGCTCGTTCGCGTTCGCCGCCCTGGAGGCCGTCGTCAGCGCCGCCACCGAACTGCGCGAACACGGAACCTACGGCTTCCGGGCGGCCAGTGCGGCCGGTGCCGCCGCGGCCCGACGCGCCTTCGGCTGAATTATCCCGAACGGCCATGGCGCGTGCCGCCCCGCCGCCGCGACACCAGACGGGGTTCGGCGCTTATCCTCGAACCCCGCAGCTGCTACACCTGCGGCGCCACGTCCGAGGCGATCAGCGCCAGGTGATCGAGGTCACTCAGGTCGAGCACCTGCAGGTACACCCGTTCGGCTCCGATCTCGGCGAACTCGGCGATCTTGGCCGCCACCTCGCCGGGCGTGCCGCCCAGGCCGGTTTCCCGCATGGTGTCCGGCTCCCAGCCGATCGCAGCCGCCCGGCGGCGGAACTCGGCTTCGTCCTTCCCGCAGCACACCGTCTGGGCGACCGAGTAGACCATGGAGGCGGGATGGCGTCCGGCGGCCTCGCAGGCCGCGCGGACGCGCTCGAACGCGGCCGCCGAATCCTTAACGGTGTGGAACGGCACGTTGTACTCGTCGGCGAACCGGGCGGCCAGCCGCGGCGTCCGCCGCGCACCCGCGCCGCCGAGGAGGACCGGTGGGCGCGGACGCTGGGCCGGCTTCGGCAGCGCGGGCGAGTCCTTCAGCTGGTAGTACGTTCCCTCGAAGGAGAACGTCTCGCCTACTTCGGTCCCCCACAGGCCAGTGATGATCGCGACCTGCTCCTCGAGCCGGCCGAAGCGCTCGCCGAGCGGTGGGAACGGTACGCCGTAAGCGGTGTGCTCGGCCTCGAACCAGCCGGTCCCCAGGCCGAATTCCACCCGGCCGCCGCTCATCTGGTCGACCTGCGCCACGGTGATCGCGAGCGGGCCCGGCAGCCGGAACGTCGCCGCGCTCACTAGTGTCCCGAGCCGGATGCGATGGGTCTCGACGGCCAGGGCGGCCAGCGTGGCCCACGAGTCCGTCGGCCCCGGCAGCCCGGAGCCGCCGCCCATCGCGAGGTAGTGATCGGATCTGAAGAACGCGTCAAACCCGAGCTCCTCCGTGGCCAGCGCCACCGCGCGCAGCGTCTGGTAATCGGCGCCCTGCTGCGGCTCAGTGAAGATCCTGAGTTTCATGGTCCCATTCTGCCAGCGGCCTGCTGATCACCCCGGATCCCCCTACAGAAAGAACCTTTTCCAGGCCACCTCGCCCGTGTCGGTGTACCGGCCCAGCCATCCCACCCCGGTCCGGACGTAACAGGGGGTCAGCGTATGCGCGGCCATGGCCGGGCGCACCGCCTCGATGATGGCTATGACCGCCAGCCCGGACCCCAGGGTCTCCTCGGCCGCCTTCATGGCCCGGCCGCGATCATCGGTGATGCCCATAGCGACCGGCGATCCGGCCGACCCCGGGCCGCCGTCACCCAGCACGTCCCGGCCGCCCAGCACGTCCCGGCCGCCGGTGTCCAGTGCCACCGAGTCGCTCTCGCTCAGTGCGGCCGGGCTGCTCTCATGCAGTGCCGCCGAGTCGCTTCCGCTCAGTGCGGTCCACGAATAAAAGATCATGACCCTGCCCGGGGATCTGGCTACGGGCGGCCGTGGCGGCCCTGACGGTTTCCGACGTTAACGCACTATTGACCTCCTCGTCTAATCTCGACTAGTGTCGAAGCGTTGCGATTGGCAATATTGCCAATCGAGTACGGTACGAGAGTGTCGATAAGCGACGAATCGGACCCGAGAGCCTACGTGCGTCTGGCCGCACGACTGCGCCGGGAGATCGCCGAGGGAACTCTCGCCCCCGGCATGCCCACGCCGTCCATCACCACATTGAGCCAGCAGTACGGGCATGCGCGGCAAACGTGCGCCAAGGCGCTGCGCACCCTGGAAGACGAGGGCCTGCTGACCCGCATCCCCGGCCTCGGCTACTACGTCACCGGAACCACCGACGCCGAATCGCCCGCGCAGCCACGCACCTGATCCGCCGGCGGCTGACTCCCGCCCGTGGCCGCGTGACGCAAGACGCGCGTGAGGACGACCCGCGGCCACCGGCGCCTACATCGACGACGAGACGAGGACCTGACCGTCCTGGTCCTGGGCGTAGTTACCCAGGTCGCG
>JBKQQQ010000226.1:0-10603 GCA_052144275.1 Streptosporangiaceae bacterium | reverse complement strand
CGGAATGGACCCGCAGCACCGAGATCTGGTTGCTGCCCGCATCAACGGCGATCAGGAACCGGCCGTCCGCGGCGAATTGCAGCGCGCCCTGCGAGGCCAGCCCAGAGCCGGTCCCCATCCCGCCGGCCCAGAACGGGGACCCGGGCTCGGGGGTCAGCGTCCCGTCTGCGTGGCGGTCGAACGCCCCGATCGTGTTGGCTGGTTTGGTGTTGTCGTTGACGTAGACGTGCCCGACCACCGGGGACGGGCCGTTCGAGGTGGAAGCGGAGGCGGACGCGGGGACTGCCAGGGCCGCGGCTGCCGCCACGCCGAGCACCAGCGCACCCGACCTGCCGCGGTTCAGGAGGCGCGTTGTTTCTCGTGTTGCGGTTGTGGCCGGGACGGCCGTCCGCCCGCGCCGATGTGTCACAAATTTCATCTGATGCCCTTTCCTCCGGCGAGCCGGAACCGGGTCGGCGGCGCGCGGCCGCCACGATGTTCGCTCACCATGTATTCGTGGCCGACGACGGCAAGGTTTCCTTCAATCCGGCACAAAGACGAACAGCAGGTCCGCTCGCACCGGTCCGTGGGCAATGCGGTGGGACACCGCACACCACGGACCGGGGCTCACGTTCACCGCCGCCGACTGGCTCGTTCATCCAGTTCTGGCCGGTCAGGCCCGATACGGGCCAGTAAGCGACGAGCCACGGCCGTTCGGCAATCTCGCCCCGCGTCCCGGACGTCCGGTGCCGGGGGCTCACCGCACGCCGGTTCGGCACCGGCGGGGATCCGTACAATGCATGTCCATGGCGATACCCGCGACGGGGGAACAGCTTCCCGGCGGCCAGGCGGCGGAGATGGTGGAGGTGCTGCAGGCTGCCACCCGGGTGCTGGCCGGGGTGGCGCTGCGCAGCCTCGATGTCCTCGAGGGCGCGGTTTCCCTTCCGCAGTTCCGGGTGCTCGCGGTCCTGGCCGATCTCGGGTGCTCGCGGTCGGTACAGGTAGCAGACGCGCTCGGGCTGGACGCGTCGACCGTTACCCGGCTCGCCGACCGACTGGTCGCCGCCGGGCAGGTCCTGCGGGGCAGCGATCCGGGCAACCGGACCGTGGTCACGCTCGAGCTCACTGACTCCGGGCGCAACCTGGTGATCCAGGTGGTGGAGTGGCGGCGCCGCGAGCTGGCCCGGATCCTCGGGCGGCTGACGCCCGCAGGCCGCGACGAGCTGACGGCCTCGCTGCAGCGGCTGATCGAGGCGGCAGGCGAGGGATACGGGACCGTCCGGCAGTGCCCGGTCCCGTTGTGACACGCGACCCAGCACCAGGCGCTGACCGGTGAGGCTCGCCTGCTCAGGCGCTGCTCCGCCATTGCTGATGTTGCTATCGGCAAGTATTGTCGGCACCAATACTTGAATTAGGACAGGTCAACGGCCTGACGCTGCGCTGGACGGTTCACGTCAGCAGAGCGGCGCCCGGCCGAATGCGGTATCACCCCGGTTGCGGCGGCACGGGCACTGCGGGCCCGTGGTACGCGTCTGCCAGTCCGGAGGGGATGGCTGGGATGATGCGGTACACGTTCAGTGCCCTGATTACCCTCAGTCCCAAGGTGCCTGAGGATCCGGCACCCTGCTGCCTGGGCCGGGCCCACGCCCTTGCCGCCCGCGGCTGTTACCTCATTCAGCCCTCCTCCTGCCACGGGTACCTCCCTGCGATGATCTCGCCGGACGAGGGGGTAGCTGTGAGCCCGGAGCGGCATGCCACGCTGACCATCGCCCTGGCCGACAGCGAGGAGGAGGCGTTTTTCGGCCCCGGCCAGCACTTCACGATATGGGCCGACGGCCTTGTCGGCAGCACCGTACGGGCCGTGGGCCGGGTCGGCTATGGTGTCATCGCCCGCCGTACGTCACCGGCCCGGGCTCCCGTCGATGGCAACGGGATCCCTGGGGGTGCGGCCGATCGGGCGGTAACTTCCGCCCTGATGCAGGCGGGCGCAACGCGATGATCACCGGGAGTGCGGTGAGCGCCAGCCTCGCGGCGGGCGAGGCCAGCCGGCCAGCGTGCTGCCGGATGCGGCCGGGCGCTCGTTCCCGGCGGAGCTGGTGCTGCCGCCCAGCCCAGGCAACGACCGTGACGTACAGAACGGGCAGGAAGCACAGCGCCGGGACCGCCCACAAGATAGCCACGGCGATCTGCTGGTCCGCAGCCGCGCCCAGGCCGCCTGGCGCGCCGTGGCGATAGGTGGCAAGCCAGGACGCGCCGGACATCCCGGTGAGGTAAGCGAGCACCCAGATCGTCCACATGGCCGCTGCTGCCATGGCGGCGCGTGCCGGGCGGGGCAGCCTACCCGGTCCTTGCGGCGCGCTGGTCAGCTCCAGCCAGATCCCGGTGCCGGCCGCCAGCAAGTATGCCCAGCACCAGCAGCGCCGGGCCGGCGACCGCGAAGATCACAAACTGCGGCGCCTGCGCGAAGGCGTACTGCCGCGCGTAGCCCGCCGCTGGCAGCAGCACGATGGTGATCAGGATGACCGCGGCGATGCCGGGCCAGAACCGGGCACGCGCGAGCAGGGTTGGCACGGCGGAGTCCCTCCAGCCGGGTGGTTTGCTTGATGTGCGTCATCATGCGGCAAATACGGGAAAAGAGGCGAGGTATCCGTCTCAGCCAGCCGCATGCTTCCTGATAGCATGCCCCGTGCGGACATGAGGTCGGCTGCCCGGCGGTCGTGATGGGTCCGGGTGCGGGTCCGTGCCCGGAAGATGAGCAGGCCCGCGGCGGCGAAGGCTGCGGGCCAGGCCAGGCCGAGGGCCAGGTAATCCCACAGGGCGGTGTGGCCGAATGCGCCGGCGACGGCGAACTGGGTGGGGCCGAAGGACGGGAACCATTGCAGGACCGGCTTGTTGGCCAGCGGGGTTGCCGAGCGGGTTCTGCAGGAAGGTGTCCATCAGGCTGCCCATGATGATCAGGAAGAACCCTTCCAGGTCATTCCGGACCAGGACGCCGAGCAGCAGGCCGAGCGCGCCGTAGGCGAGCGCGATGACGGTGAAGGCAGCCAGGATCGCCGCCCAGCCCGCCAGGCCGGGCCGCCAGAACGCCAGCAGTACCAGCGAGGTGTAGGCGGCGACCGCGGCGGCTATGACGGCGATGGCCAGGGTCTTGGCGGTGATCAGGGTGGCTTGCCGGTATCCGGCGAACACCAGCCGCTTGTCGAAGGCCAGGGTGCGGCGGATGGCGGCGAAGACGGCGAAGCCGACGATCATCGTCACCGCATTCAGGCCCGCGGTGATCAGGGTCAGGTGCCCGCCGTCGACGGTGAGAACCCGCCCGGTGGCGTACAGCTTGAAGGTCAGCGGCGCGTGCCCGGCGATGTCCAGCATCAGCTCATACCAGACCGGGACGAACGCGACCAGCAGCAGCCAGGCGAGCCGGTTGCGGGCCTGGTTGCGCAGCGAGAACCGCCACGCGACGGGGAACTGCCGGAACGCCGGCGCGCCGGGCGGGGCGGCGGGCGCGGCAGGGCCGGGGGCAAGGTCAGCGGCGGGCATGATCATCGTTCCCAGAGGAGTATTCGCGCGGCAGAGGTGGTACTCGCTCCCGCGTCTTTCCGGGCAGCCTTCGATGTTGATCGGCGGGCGCTTGCTGCTAGCGTCGCTTCATGACGTCGCTGCCCGACAGCGTCCGGGCCGTGCTGGAGTCCCCGGCCCTAGTGCACCTTGTGACCTTGAACCCGGACGGCAGTCCGCAGGTGACCGTCGTATGGGTGGGCCTGGACGGGGACGAGATCGTGGCGGGCCACCTTCCCGAGCACCGCAAGGTGCGCAATATCCGCAACGACAGCCGGGTGGCGCTGTCCATCGAAACCGGCAAGCGCAACGCCATGGGCCTGAACGAATACCTTGTCATCTACGGCACCGCCCGCATCACCGAAGGAGGCGCGGCCGAACTTCTCCAGCGGCTCGCCCGCACCCATCTTGGCCCGGATGTCCGTTTCCCGCCCATGGACAGCCCTCCGCCCGGGTATATCACGCACATCACGGTGGACCGGGTCTCCGGTGTGGGCCCCTGGGCACAGCGCTGACAGCAGCGTGTACGGGGACCGCGGGTAGCGGGCATTTGCCAGCAGGGTCGCCGGATCGGCTGCGGACGCGGGAACCGCGAACCGCTTGCCGACAGGTGAGTAACGCCACGTGCCAGGTCATCTGACCTAGGAGGTCTCGCGATGTGGCGTCGTGTTCGCGCTCTCACTGCTGGCTGTCGATGAGCCACTTGTGCAGGACTGCAAGCTGCTGGCGCTGCCCGGACGAGTGCTGGCCACGCAGCGTGAACCGCGTGCCGACGCCAGTAAAATCCTGATCGCCGACTATTTGCTCGTCCGTTGAGATGTCTGCGACTAGGTATACGCGCTCAGATCATCCTGCTATGCGGCCACGACCGCCCAGGTCGCGAGAGCGCTCCTCGTGTTGGCCGGTACGGTGACGGGCATACCCGGGCCACCGCCCGGACTGTGCTGGACAGCGGGATTGAGCCGTCCGGGCCTTGGTGTGAGCGGCCGGTTCAGTTGCCGGAAAGACGGCAGGGCTTTGGGTGAGGTACCGGGTGACGGGTCAGCGGTCACGGCTGGTGCAGGGCTGGCGGGTCAGCGGCCGATCAGCTGGGTGGCGCGGACTGCGGCGGCGAGGGCGTCAGCGTTGCCGGTGCGCGCGTATACGTCGGCTGCGGTGTCGGCGAATTTGATCACGTGCTCGTCGCCGTGCTCGACGGCCCGGGCGACGGTCTCCTCGACCGCCTGCGGCCCGGCCGGGGAGTCCGGCAGCTCGGTGTGCGCGGCCGGGGCGGCGGGCGTGTAGATAGCGGTCAGCGCCGCGGCCGCGGCCCAGGATGCGGCCACGCTGGGCGCCCACAGCCGCCTGTCCAGCACGGGAAGCGTGCGCAGGACCGCGTTGGGGGCGGTGGCCGAATGCACGAGCATGGTGCTTTCGCCGTGCCCGTAGCGCAGGTACCTGATGGTGGCGGCATCGACCAGGCCAGCCAGCCAGGACCTGAGTGCCTCGGCCGATGCCGGGATCTGCGGCGCGGCCAGCGCGGCGGGCCAGCCCGGCAGCCCGGCCAGCCGGGCGAGGCGCTCGCGGATGCCGCCTGACTGATCGGCGATCCGCGGCACCGCAGCCAGCGGATCGGCGGCCGCGGCCCCGGCCGGTTCCCCCGCCGCGGCGGTTACCGGGAGTGGCCCGGTGAGCGGGGCGCCGGGTACCGGCTGCCAGCGGGCTGCCCAGTAGGCCAGCCCATGGGCCAGCTCGGTCAGGTGATCGGCGTCCTCGCCGTCTTCGGTTAGCGCCCGTACGGCGTGGCCGACCCGGATCACCCCGTGGGTCGCGGCGGCGGCGACGCCGGGTAGCAGCCGCGGCCACCAGGTGTCCAGCGCCTGCCGCCAGGGCTGCCCGGTGACCTCGCGGCGGAAGTAGCCGGTCCAGTCAGCGATCCGCCGCGGATCACCCAGCGCGTCCTGCCACGCAGAGCCGATCGGGCCGCTGCCGCGCGGGAACTCCTCCAGCCGCCGCATATACCCATCCAGCCACCGGTGCACCTGGCCGGCGTGCCCACGGCGCACCATCGCCTCCGCCGCCATCGGCCCATGGTTAGACAGCCAGCCGTCGAATTCCGGCCCCGTAGCGTGCAGCCGCTGATATGCCTCATCAAGAGTTCCGGTCCCGCTCGATCCCATCACTGCCTCCCGAAGGGTCCTGGCCCCGCCGGGCCGCCGGCCCGCGTCCGGAAGCGGCGCCGGCCAGACCCCAGCCACTAACCCACCAGACGCGGACACGATCACCGGCTCGCGGCCTCCTGGTTCGCCGACACGCAGCAACGGCGCACCGTCTCCCGGCGATGCCTGGTCCGCGGCCTAGTGAGTTCCGGCTCCGGCTCAGGCCACCATCTGGTCCTGCAGACGATGATCCCCTACCGCACCGCAGCAGGCCAGCACCGCCGACGCGTCACCACCCCCAGCCGAACTGCGCGGCAGATGCCGGGTTCCCGGGCGGCGGCGGTAAATCGAGCTCCGTGACCGGCTCAGCCCGCGGCGTAGCGGCACAACACGTAGATCCAGTTGGCGAACGTCAGCCCGTACGGGCCTGCTGCCACACGCAGCGGTATGACCACGACCGGCCCAGGCCCGGAATCAGTGCTAGAACTCGGGCATCAGCCCGTGCTCGGGAAAGACAGCCTTCCGGGTCGCCATGATGGCCTGGTCGACCCGATCGGCTAGGTCGTATCCGGATTCGAACCGCGCGAATCCTGGCTCGGTGCCGTCCGTCATGATCTGCGGAGCCTCCCGGCCGGTCCGCCGGAACGCGTACTCGCGCCAGGCAGCGGGGATACGCGCACCCGGGTCGATCGGGGATCCGGCTGCCTCGGCCAGCAGATGCGTCCAGGTCCGCGGCACGACCTCCAGCAGCTCATAACCGCCTCCCCCGGTCAGCACCCAGCGGCCGCCGGCCACCTCATGCGCCAGCTGGTGGATCGCGGCATGCGCGACCCGCTGGGCGTCAATCGACAACTGCAGGTTCGCCAGCGGATCGAGCCGGTGGGTATCGCAGCCGTGCTGGCTGACCACGACGTCCGGCCGGAAAGCCCGCAGCAGCGGCGGCACCACGGCGTCGAAGGCACGCAGCCAGCCGGCGTCCCCGGTCCCGGCCGGAAGCGCCACGTTGACCGCCGATCCCTCCGCCCCCGGCCCGCCCGTTTCCGATGGCCACCCGGTGCCGGGCCACAGAGTCGCCGGATGCTCGTGCACGCTGACCGTCAGCACCCGCGGATCATCATAGAAGGCGGCCTGCACCCCGTCCCCGTGGTGCACGTCGATATCGACGTAGGCCACCCGGCTCGCGCCGGCGGCGAGCAGCCAGCTGATCGCGATAGCCGGGTCGTTGTACACGCAGAACCCGCTCGCGCTGGCGCGCATCGCATGATGCAGGCCGCCGGCGATGCTCGCGCCGTGCCACGCCTCACCCGCCCACACCTTCCGTGCCGCGGCCAGGGTCGCGCCCGCTACCAGCGCCGACGCGTCGTGCATGTCAGCGAACACCGGGTTGTCCTCGGTGCCCAGGCCGAAGTCGAGCACCGCAGGATCCGGCTCCGGGTCACCCGCCTGCCGCACCGCAGCGATGTACCGCTGCAGATGCACCATCTCCAGGTGCCCGTCGCCGGCCGGCGCCGGCGGCTCGACCGACACCCCGGCCGCCGAGAACACGCCGAACGCGCGGGCCAGCTCCATCGTCATCTCCACCCGCACCGGCGCCATCGGATGCCAGGACCCGAAGTCATAACGCGCCAGCCGGTCATCCCAGGCCACGTGCAACGTGCAGGCCATATGCCACTCAAGCACGCTGCGACGCTGCCGGCAACCCACCACCCCTCGCCCGCTCGCCCGGGCCTTGATGGCCGGAAGTCCCCAAGAAGGCCATTACCACGATCACCGACCGGGTCATGGAAGGCCTGGCCGACCGGCGAGCCGTCCCCTGGACGCCTCGTGTAGGCGGTGATCTTCATCGACACGATCAAGATGAAGATCCGCGAGGGCCTGCAGCGTTCCCAAAACTATGTCACCGGCCCCTGACCTGTAGCGTCCTGGATGAGCCTGGTGAGCGTCATGCTGCTGCTTGTACTCACTGATCAGCCCGTCCAGGACCCTGCGGCGTCGTATCTGTCCCGTCGTCAGGTCGGTGATCACGCCCCCGGGGCAATGTCGCCGCTGTCCGGTGGCCGGAGGTTCCTGGCGGACCCGGGCCTGGGACCGTAGCGGGCGATCAGGTCAGCCAGCGCCAGCAGGCCATCGATGGTGAACGGGCAGCACCCCTCCGCGATAACCACGTAAGGACCGGCAGGCGCGACCTCGGTCCACCCGCCAGGCAGGCAGAACAGCCCACTGTTCTCGTCGCGCAGATGGACCCGGTCCTCACCCCGGTTCCGGCGGTGCGCGACGAAGTCGAAGTCCGGGCCGGACTGCGGGTGGAACCGGTGCGTCACCCGCACGCGCCGATACCGATCATCTGGACGGGGCGTCGCGGACGATGCGGTCCGAACGCGATCGCCGGACGTCAGATCGGCAACGCCCGCCGCGAATGCCTAGATCAGCTGCTGATCGTCGGTGAACGGCACCTGCGGGTCCTCGGAAAGTACGCCAGCCACTACAACACCTGCCGGCCACACCGGACGCTGAACCGGCATCCACCAGGGGCGTCCGCCCATCGCCTGCCGGCGCCGGAGGGCCGAGGGGGTGTCTGGCGGATCACGGTCACTGTTCTTCCGGGCGACCTGCCAGGGACGGTTCGGGGGCCTCGCACGCAGCATCGCAGAAGGGCTGGCGGGCGCTGCGAGTGCACCGGCACAGTGCCGCCCGGGTATCGGTCACCGAGCCGCCGGCTGCATGTATCCGCAGATCGCCGCGGACGAGGAAAGGGCCGCCCTCGACAGCGCGGATGGTGGCCGGGACCTCCGGCTGCTCGCGGGGAATACCTGGCGCCTGGTAGTGCAGGGCCCCGGACGGGCAGCGGCGGATGACCTCGGCTACCAGCGCCGCGCTCGCGGCGTCCGGGGCGATCCACGGCCGGTGCCCGGCATTGAATACCTCCGGAAGCCCGCGCAGGCACTCGGCGAAATGCCGGCATCGCTGCGGGTCGAAATACACGGTGATCTCGCTGCCCGGGAACGCCTTCCCCGGCCATGGCCCGGCTGACGGCGATCTCGGCTCCGCATCGGATGCTGGCATGGGACCAGGCTAAGCCACGACCCCGGTCCTGAACCGCCGAGGCAACCCTACGATGTGCCAGGTCCCGGAAGGCGCTCGCGTTGCGTCACCTGACGGGAGCCACCGCCAACGACCGAGCCGGGCAGAAGACCGGCTAGGTGGCAACCGTCTACCAGGACAAAGCTGCCGGCAGGCGCGCAACTCAGCGAGTCCAGCCGCTTTCCCGGCACGGGCTACAATCGTTGGCCGCGTCCACGGGTCATACGCCGGGAGCGTGGCCCCGATCAGCGCCCGCGGGCCGGTGAGCTCGGCGATCTTCGTCCGGATAATGCCGGAGATGTACTCGAACCTGGCGACCGCAGCCCGGGAGAGCCATCCTGGCAGCGGCCTGCGTGATCTTCCGCCAGCGCAGACAGCAGCGGCCGCAGCCATCCAGCAGCCGTTCCTGTTGTGCGGGCGAGATCCGCTACCCGCGCCTGGCAACCCGACGGCTCGCCCACGCGACGGAATGACCATCTGGCGTGGCATCAATGGTCACGAGTACGGCGAGTCACAAAGTACCGGGCGGGACCGTGTGCGTTCTCCGCAGCGCTCCCAGGCACTGAGCGTGATGCCATCTGTCGATCCAACCTGTGGCCGACCGAGTCGAGCCGGTACGGCATGACCGGTTTGCAGGTCGCCGCCGGGCGAGGTGCCCGCCTGTGCCGGGCACGGCCCGGCCGCCGCTGACTAGATCGCGCCTGACCTGTCGCGGGTCGTGCGCGCTACCGGGTTAGCCGGGGCATGCGGGCTAGCGCGAGGGGTCAAGGACCCGTTCCAGGGCACGCTCGCGACTAGCGACGGCGGGCGGCTGCGGGCGTTGGGCTACTCCGGCGAGGGCAGATCGCGGTGGCTGTTGTTCACCCGCGACGTCCGCCTGCCCGGGCAGATGCATCCCTGGCGGCAGATCCCTGCGGCGGGTGTCCGATGACACCCGGCTGGGGGTCTGCGAGCCGGTCGGTGACCTGCCTGGTGCCTGGAATGAGGCGCCCGGGGCAAGCTACGGGGTGACCGGGAAGGGACATGGCCAGCTGCTGTCCTTCACCCCGAGCTCCCGCCGAAGGCCCGGTGACAGGGTACGGGCCGGGCGTCCGCGCGCGATGGCCGATGGTCCCCCGGGCGTCGGGACATCTGGCCCTGACCCGGGGCTTGCCGTCAGCTGATTGTTAAATCAAGCGGACTGCAAACTATATTTTGCAGCGTGACGGTTCCGGGTGGGTCGCTGCCGGAGGGCAGGCAAGGACGGCCTGGCGGGAGACTCCGCCGAACCCGGCATAGGAGGCCAAAATGATGTCGGCAGCAGCAAATCCGGCGGGGTGGCGGGCGATGCCCAAGCCGGACGGGACGGCACCAGACGTCATGGTGCCCGGCGAGCCACCGGGGACGGCGCGCACGGCGGGCGGGATCACGCTAGGCGTGGAGGAGGAGTTCGTGCTCCTGGACCCGTCCACCGGCACCGCTGTGCTGGCCGGCCCGGATCTGGCACGGATGCTCGGCGGGGAGCCGGGGGTGCAGCAGGAGCTGATGCGGTTCCAGGTGGAGACCGCGACCCCGGTGTGCACGAGCCTGGACGACCTCAGCCGCGAGCTGGCCCGGCTCCGCCGGCTGGTCGCGGACGCCGCGGCATCTCTGGGCTGCCGCCTGGTGGCGTCCGGGATCGCGCCGTACCGTACCCCCGGGCTGGCCGCCGTGACGGACCAGCCCCGGTACCGGAAGCTGGCACGGCGCTACGGTCCGCTGGCGGCCCAGGCCGGCGGCACCTGCGGCTGCCACGTGCACGTCGGGGTTCCCTCCCGCGACCTCGGCGTCCAGGTGCTGGCGCGGCTGCGGCCCTGGCTTGCCCCGCTGCT
>JBKQQQ010000225.1:0-5118 GCA_052144275.1 Streptosporangiaceae bacterium | reverse complement strand
CCAGGTCGGCCGTATAGCCGTGATCCGGCGGGTAACTGACCGCCGCCGCGTACTCCGCGTCCGGCGCATAACTCACATCAGGCGGGTAGCCCAGGTCCCGGTCGTCTCCCGGGTCCTGCGGGTATCCCAGCCGCCGCGTATAGCCCGAATCGGGCGCATAGCTGAGACCCTGCGGGTAACCCGGTCGCCCCGGGCCGGGCCGCTGCGGATACTCCGGCTGGTAGAAGGGGGGCTGGTAAGAGGAGGGCGGGTAGGAGGAGGGCTCATAGGGAGAGAACGACAGTTGCGGATAGTCGTCGTCCGGCGCTACCGGCTCGACGCGGTCGCCCCGGCCGGCCCACCCGTGGAAGGCCGGGAAGGCCTCGCCGTCGTGTTCCTGGAACGAACCAGTATCCGGCGCATAGTCGTACGCGTCTTCGCCGAAGATCTGCGGCGTATCGTTGTTCATCGTCACGGGTTGTCCCTCTTGGTCCTCATGGGTGGGCGCGCATGCGGGCCGGGTTCGTTCATCTCTTCGAGCGTAAGCCAAATAACGCGTGATTTCGACACCCAGCGCACTGGCATGGTGGCACTGCGTTGCGATAACCCGGCTCCTCGTCCTCCTGATGGCCCGGAGATGACCCCGGAGATGGCAGAGTTGGCAGGCCTGGCTACCGCACAAAGGAGAAGGAGAGGGAATGCACGCCGTCGTCATCACCGAACCTGGCGAACCCGACGTCCTGCGCTGGCTTGAGGTGCCCGACCCGGTCCCTGGCCCCGGCGAGGTGGTCGTGGAGGTCGCGGCCAGCGGCGTCAACCGCGCGGACCTGATGCAGCGGGAGGGCCGCTACCCGCCACCGGCGGGCGCGCCGCCGTACCCAGGCCTGGAATGCTCCGGCCGGGTCCGGTCCATCGGCGACGGCGTCACCGGCTGGCGGCCTGGTGACGAGGTGTGCGCGCTGCTGGCCGGCGGCGGCTACGCCGAGCAGGTCGCGGTGCCTGCCGGGCAGCTACTGCCGGTGCCCGCCGGGGTGGACATGACGGAGGCCGCCGCGTTCCCGGAGACCGCGTGCACCGTGTACGCCAACGTCTTCCAGCTCGCCGGGCTGACCAGCGGCGAAACGCTGCTGGTGCACGGCGGCAGCAGCGGGATCGGGACGATGGCGATCCAGCTGGGCAAGGCCTTCGGCGCCCGGGTCGCCTGCACCGCGGGATCGCCGGAGAAGCTGGCCCGCTGCCGCGAGCTCGGCGCCGACGTGGCCATCAACTACCGGGACGAGGATTTCGTCGCGGCACTGCTCGACGCCACCGGCGGCGCGGGTGCCGACGTGATCCTCGACATCATGGGCGCCAGCTACCTGGCCCGTAACCTGGCCGCGCTGGCCACCGGCGGCCGGCTGGTCATCATCGGCCGACAGGGCGGCAGCCGGGCCGAGATCGACCTGGGCGTCTTGCAGGGCAAGCGGGCCAGCGTGCACGCGACGACACTGCGGGCGCGCCCGGCGCACGAAAAGGCCGCGGTCGTGGCGGCCGTGCACGACCACGTATGGCCGCTCATCGACGCCGGGAAGGTCGCCGCTGTGATCGACAGGAAACTGCCCATGTCGCAGGCGGCGCAGGCGCACCGCGCCCTAGCGGCCAGCGAGCACATCGGCAAGATCGTGCTCGTGCCAGACTGACCCCGGCTGCCTGAGCGGGCGGTGTAATCGGACAGACTAGGGGAATGAGCTACGGGATGAATCCTCAGGCACAAGAGCATCCGCAGGTCCTCGTGGTAGGCCCGGACGGCATAGCCACGGCAGGCAGCGAGCAGGAGCAGGACGAGAACGCCAGCCGCGAACGCCCGGTCACCGAGATGGTCGAGCAGCCGGCCAAGGTCATGCGGATCGGCAATATGATCAGGCAGCTGCTCGAGGAGGTCCGGGCGGCTCCGCTGGACGAGAAGAGCCGGGCCAGGCTGAAAGAGATCCACCAGAGCTCCATCAAGGAACTCGAGGACGGACTCGCGCCCGAGCTCGTCGAAGAACTCGACCGGCTGACACTGCCATTCAACGAGCAGGATGTGCCGAGCGAGGCCGAGCTGCGGATCGCCCAGGCTCAGCTGGTGGGCTGGCTGGAAGGGCTCTTCCACGGCATCCAGACCACGTTGTTCGCCCAGCAGATGGCGGCCCGGGCCCAGCTCGAGCAGATGCGCCGCGCGCTTCCGCCCGGCATGATGCCGCAGGCCCAGGAGCCACAGCACCAGGGCCCGGGCTCCGGTCCGTACCTGTAAAGATCATTTTCCCGAACGAAGCGGGTGCGTGCCCCGGCTCCTCCCGACGGCGGCGCCGCTAGGGGCGGCCGAAACGCAGCCGTCCCAGCCAGGCGGCGGCTTCGGCGAACTCCGCGTCGGAGGTGCCCGGCCTGACCTGGGCGGTGCCGCCGTCGCACCGCGCGTAGCTGCCGAGGAAGCGCACTTCACGGCAGACCCGGCGCAACCCCATCAGCGCCTCGCCGACCCGTGCGTCATCGACGTGCCCCTCGCAGTCGATGAAGAAGTAGTACTGGCCGAGCCGGTCGCCAGTCGGCCGGGACTGGATCGTGGTCAGGTTGATGCCGCGCACCGCGAATTCGGTGAGGATCTCGAGCAGCGCGCCCGGGTGGTCCTCGACCAGGAACGCGGCCAGCGACGTCCGGTCCGCCCCGGTGCGCGCGGGCAGCGGCCTAGGCGGTGACACCACGACGAATCTGGTGACGGCGTTGGCCCGGTCGTGCACGTCGGGCGCGATGACCTCCAGGCCGTACCGGTCCGCGGCGAAGGCGCCCGCGAGCGCGGCGTCCACGTGCCCGTCCGCGGCCTGGCGGGCCGCCTCCGCGTTGGACGCGAGCGGGACCCATTCGCTCTCCGGCACGTTGGCGGCGAGCCAGCCGCGGCACTGCGGCATGGCCTGCGGGTGGCCGCCGATCCTCTTGATGTCGCCGAGCTCGGTTCCCGGCCTGGCCAGCAGCGCGAACGCGATCGGGATCTGCAGTTCCGCCACGATGACTAGGTCGTTTCCCGTGGCCAGGTCATCGAGCGTGGCGGTGACGACACCCTCGACCGAACTCTCGATGGGAACCACGGCCCGTTCCGCCGCGCCTTCTCGCACGGCGGCGAGTGCGGCCTGGATGGTGGGGCAGGACAGCGGCTCGGCGCCGGGGTCGGCGGCACGCAGCGCCGCCTCGGAGAAGGTCCCCTCGGGCCCCAGGTAGGCATAAGGCATAGCCCACATGATGCCAGCATCGCGAGGGTGCGGCGCCCGGACGGCTGTGCCCCTGAGCCCCGGCGAGGCGATCACGATGCCGAACGCCGGTCCGCGGCCGGCAGCCGGGCGATGATCACGACGAGCAGCACGGCAGCGAACCCGAAGGCATCTTCCACCACCCTGGCCGCCAGCACCGGCACGTCCGGCTGGCCGAGCAGGGACTGGCCCCACCAGGGGATGGTGACGGCGAAGAACGCCGCGGTCCCCGCGGCGATGACGACCCGCCGCGGCGAGCGCCCGTCCGCCAGGATCGCGCCGATGACCACCACCACGACGAGGAAGTGATGGATCCAGGAGACGGGCGAAAGCAGCACGCCGAGCAGGGCGGTGACCGCGATTCCCTCCATCTCCCTGGACTGGAGCGCCAGCCGCCGGGCCACCGCGAAGCCGGCCACCGCGACCACGACGGCCACCGCCGCCCACAGCCCGCCGGGGACCTGACCGGGCAGGAACTCCCTGAGCAGGATGCCGCGCAGCGACTGGTTGGACGTACCCGAATTGGACCCGAGCCGCCCGGACTCGAAGATCACGCTCGTCCAGTAGGTGACCGAATCACGGGGCAGCAGCAGCCAGGCGCCGAGCGTGGCGGCCAGCGCCACCGCTGCCGCGGTCACCGCGGCACGCCGCCGTCCCGACAGCCACAAGTACACGATGAACACCCCGGGCACCAGCTTGATCGCGGTGGCGAGACCCACAAGCACGCCGCGCGGCCAGCGCGGCGCCCGGGCCGCGCAGTCCGCCACGGCCATCGCGAGCAGGACCATGTCCACCTGGCCGAAACGCATTTCGTCGCGCAGCGGGAACAGGTAGGCGCAGGCGGCGACAATGACCGCGAAGGCGGCCGCGCGCAGCCCGCCGGAGGGAACCCGCCGCAGCAGCGGCGCGAACGCGAACCAGATGACCACCGCGAGCGGCAGGTAGATGAAGGGCACCCAGGCGAGCTGGGCGGCCGGCCAGGGCAGCAGCGCCAGCGGCACCGCGAAAAGCGCGGCGACCGGCGGGTAGGTGAACGGGAGCAGTTGCGGCGGCTGGGTCAGCACGGCGTAAAGCGGCTGGCCTTGCAGCACGCTCAGGCCGCCCGTGCGGTAGACGGCCAGGTCCACCATGCGCTGGTCGGGCACGCTGGTCAGGTACCCGCGGACCAGCGGCTCGACGGCGGCCAGCGCCGCGGCCCAGGCCAGCACGGCCAGGACCGTGGCCGCCCACGGCGGCCAGGCGGCCAGGCGCCCGGCCACGCGCCCGGGCCAGCTCGCGGGTCCGCGCCGGCCCGTTTCGGCCGCGGCCGGGACTCCGGTAGCGGTGCTCAACTGATGGCCCCCCTCGCGGGCGCTTCGCCTGGCGCCGCCTGCTGGCCTGCCTCCGGCAGGACGCACGGAGGCGCGCAAGACGACGGAGCGGGAGGCGGGGTCACCGGGACCCACCGCTCCGCACCCGCCGACCCACGCGAGCGCACCATCAGGACCACCAGCCAGGCCGTGGCCACGGCGAGAACCGCGGGGGTAAGCCCGTGCCTGACCACGGGCTGCAGCCAGCCGAGCCCGGGTGGCAGTGCCGCGTCGGTCTGCCGCGCGGGCAGGTAGCCGAACCCGAGTGCCGCGGTCCGGGCCAGCAGCAGCCAGGCCAGCCCCGCCGCGGCGGTCCCGGGCACCAGCGGGACCAGCGGCAGCAGCGCCCAGGCCAGTGCGTCGTACCAGGGCAGCACGTACGGCCAGGCGAACAGCCAGGCCAGGGCGAGCGCGAAGGCAGCCGTGCCGCCCGCTGCGCTGGGCAGCCCCCGGATGAGCAGCACCGCGAGCGCCACCATCAGCGCGATGGCCCCGAACTTCACGATGTCGGTCGCGGCCGTTCCGGTCAC
>JBKQQQ010000224.1:0-19527 GCA_052144275.1 Streptosporangiaceae bacterium | reverse complement strand
GCGCGCGCAGCCCGGTCTCCTGCGCGAGCTCCAGCCGGGCGAGTTCCTCGGGCTGGCCCGACGTCCCGTGCGGGAACCCGCCCTGCGGGAACGACCAGGTCCGCCGCCCGATCGGGTAGCGGAACTCCTCGACCAGGTGGAAGCCGTCGTTTTCGGCCGGGATGACCAGCGCGAAGTCGGGCTTCTCGACGAACGCGTACGTGCCGCGGGACCCGTCGGGCCGCTGGATCTCGTCCCGGCGCAGGCGCATCCAGTTGTCTTCGTAGACGACGCCGGAGGCGAGCGTGCGGATATCCGCGCCGTCGGCCGGGGCGGGCATCGGCTAGGGCACCTGCTCGGATCCGGCCGTGGCCAGCTCCTCGACGGTCTCGGCGGGTGCGGGGCCGCCGGGAGCCGCGGTCCGCCGGCGCGCCTGGATGTGCCGGGCTAGCGCGGTCACGCCGAACGCGCCGGCGATGGGCAGCGTGACCAGGGCGGGCAGCTGGTAGCGCCAGGAGAACTCGTACAGGTCCGCGCCGAGCAGCACGGCGACCGCGGTCCCGGTGATCAGCAGGCAGGCCAGGGCGAGTCCCGCGTCACGGCGCCGGCGGAAGGTGAAGATCCCGGCCAGGCCGGCCAGCAGGGCGAGCAGGAACACCGGTCCCGGCGTGTACCCGCCGTGCAGCTGGTAGTCCCGCAGCACGGTGGCGGCCGTCACGTTGACCCGGGCTTTCCCGCCGCCGCCCGCCGCGGCGAACACGTTGCTGGCGCTGTTCGGTCCGTAGTGGGTGATGCCGGGCGGGTAGAGCGGATAGCTGGTCTGGAACTGCCAGCGGGAGACCGGGGTGTCGCCTTCGGCGGTGTTCCGGGTCAGCGCGAAGATCTTCGCCGAGTCCTTGGCGATGTCGCCGGCCACCCGCATCGGCTGCTGGGCCAGCACGCTGTAGGCGAGCTGGCGCTGCAGCGGCATGGTGTCGATCAGCAGGCCCAGCTGGACGTTGACCGGCTGGTACAGCACGCGGGGCGCGGTTTTCGCGTTGACTAGGCCGTCCACGCCGAGGGTGGCGGAGACCGACGGGCTCGGGCACAGCGGCCGCTCGTCGGCGGGGATCTTCAGCGTGGCGCAGTCGGCCGCGTGGGCCGCCCGCCCGTACAGGTAGGCGTCGCCCATGTTGGACAGCTCGAACCCGTAGTGCAGGATCACCGCCGAGTAGCTCATGTAGCCCACCACCGGCAGCGCGAAGCAGAACGTCAGTACCGCGCCGTGCAGCAAGCGGGTCCGCCAGCCCTGCGCGGCGGCCAGCACGTAGATCAGGGCCGGCACGATGAGCGCCTCGCCCACCTGGCGGACCGGCGCGGACGCGCCGAACGCGAGCCCGCCCAGGATGATGAAGGCGAGCCCGGGCCTGGGCTGCCAGAGCAGCAGGACGATCCCGGCCACAAGCAGCGCCTCGAACAGCACGTCGGGCATGATCGTCTGTTCGGCGTTCAGCTGATAGGCGTCGAGCAGCACGGGCGCCACCGCCAGCGCGGCGAGCCAGCGGGTGACGCCGCGGCGCACCATCAGCACGTAGAGCGCGGCTGCTATCGCGATCCCGGCCACATGCTGGAGCAGGGCCACGAGGGCCAGGTCGGCGACCATCAGCACCGGGCGCAGCACCAGCAGCGTGTAGCCGATCGGGTCGAAAGATCCCCACTCGGTCGTGCCGAACTGAGTCCCGAAGATGTACTTCTTCGAGTCGATGAACAGCAGCGCGGGCTCATACCCGAGCTGGGCGACGACGCGCAGCACCAGCCCGGCGGCCAGCAGCAGCCCGAACACCCAGTGCCGGCGCACCATGTCCATGGCGGCCCAGATGATCCGGTCGAGGCGGGAATCCGCCGCGACGGCCCCGGTGTCCGCGGCGATCTGACTCGCAGCAGGCAATGCGGTCTCGCTCCTGTTGGTCACACAGAATCCTTGCCATGAGTCGCATCAGGCAGCGGGAGATGCCGCGCTAATGCCCGGCCGCCTTTCCTGGCAGGGCTCATTCTGCCGCATCCCGAGGTAACAGGCGGGGCTATGGGGGAGATTGGACCGGTGTCGTCACCAATTGCGACTGCACTTCTTGCCCGGGTAACGGATGTGAGGTGCATCACAGGGCGTATCGCGGGCCGGTCTAATGTCCATTCCTAGCATTACTTGAGTGTTTTGTCGGTGCTAGTCCTTAGCATCACTACATGTCCGGATCAACGTCGCCGAACGTGCGTGACCGCGACGCTCGCACCGATGCATGGGACATCCTGCGGCGGTGGCTGCGGCCGCCGAGGATCTCGTTGTATCCGCTCGAGCCGTATCCGCTCGAGCCGTATCCGCTGGCGGCGGCCACGTCGCCGGCCCGCCCGGCCGTGTGCGCCCTGTGCCGGGGTCCGGTGCGGCCCGGATTCGCCCGCTGCTATCAATGCGCACGGCATGACCTGCTGGGCCCGGACCTGCTCGCCGACGCCGTGGTGCCCATCTCCTATGCGGTCAAGGGCACCGCGTTCGCGGCCAGCCTGTGGCGCTACAAGTCCCGGCCGGCGCCGAGCGCTGCGGCGCAGACGTCGATACGGGCCCTGCTGCTGGCCTTCCTGCACGACCACGGCAGCTGCGTGTGGCGGCAGGCCGGCATGCCCGCGCCCGGCCGGCTGGCCGTCGTGCCGACCGGCTGCGGCCGCCCGGGGCCGCACCCGCTGCTCGCGCTGTCCGCTCCCTACCTGCGGCTGCCGGTGACCCGGCTGGTCATCCGGCCGGGGGAGCAGGGCCGTGACCCGAACGCGAACCGGTTTTCTGCCGAACGGACCGGGCCGGGAGCCAGTGTGCTGCTGCTCGAGGACACCTGGGTATCGGGCGCCAGCGCCCAGTCCGCCGCCGCTGCGCTCAAGCGGGCGGGGGCCCGCCACGTGGCGGTCGTGGTACTCGGCCGTCACGTCGACCCGGCGGACCGACTCGGCGGCCCGCTGGCCGCCCGGCTCGCCCCGGCCCCCTACAACGCGGCCAGTTGTGCCGTGCACACCCAAACCTGAGCCCGCTCCTTAATGGGAGCTAATTTTAGAGGCGCAGAGCGCTTTATCAATTCCTTTCCGTGCATTAAGGAATTGCGAAATGGCGCAAGTCGCGCTGCGCGACGCCGGCCGTGGCGCAGGCGTACATCGCCCGGCTGACGGATTCCGAATCGCTTGCCGCCGCAGGGGCGCCCACCGCCCTGGCGTCCTCGTCCTCGTCGTAGGGCGAACGGCCCTAAGCTGGGACGGTGACCGCCGTGCCCCCTTCGCATACCGCGCTGGTCAGGCGCGCGCGCCGGATCAACCGCGAACTGGCCCTGCTCTATCCAGACGCGCACTGCGAACTGGACTTCAAGAACCCGCTCGAGCTGCTCGTCGCGACGATCCTGTCCGCGCAGACCACCGATAAGCGCGTGAACATGGTGACTCCCACGCTGTTCGCGCGGTACCCCACCGCCGCGGACTACGCCGCCGCCGACCGCGAGGAGCTCGAGAAGATCATTCAGTCGACCGGGTTCTACCACGCCAAGGCGAACAGCCTGATGGGACTCGGGCAGGCGCTCTGCGACAGGTTCGGCGGCGAGGTGCCGCCGCGGCTGCGCGATCTGGTCACCCTGCCCGGCGTGGGCCGGAAGACCGCGAACGTGGTGCTCGGGAACGCCTTCGGCATCCCCGGCATCACCGTGGACACGCATTTCGGCCGGCTGGCCAGGCGCTTTGGCTGGACCACGAGCCTGGAGCCGGAGAAGGTCGAAGCCGAGGTGGCCACGCTCATCCCGCGCAAGGAATGGACGATCCTCTCGCACCGGCTGATCTGGCATGGCCGGCGGGTCTGCCATTCCCGCAAGCCCGCCTGCGGCGCGTGCGCGCTGGCCACGCTCTGCCCCTCCTTCGGCGAAGGTCCCACCGATCCGGAGGTGGCCGCGAAGCTCGTCAAGTCCGGCCCGTTCTCGTGACCTCGGCCGAGCCCGTGCCAGCTGAGACGGTGCCGGCTGAGACGGTGCCAGCTGAGACGGTGCCAGCTGAGACGGTGCCAGCTGAGACGGTGCCAGCTGAGACGGTGCCGGAGTGGCTGCGCGAGCTGGCGGCCGCGGCCCAGACGATGGAGATATCGCCGCGGCTCATGCCGCCCGCGACCGGCGGCCGGGCGTCGGCGGTGCTCGTCCTGTTCGCTGACGGCCCGGGTGGCCCGGATCTCCTGCTCATCCAGCGCAGCGAGGGGCTCCGGCTGCACGCCGGCCAGCCGGCCTTCCCCGGCGGGGCCATCGACGCCGGGGACTCCGGACCGGTCGGGGCCGCGTTGCGGGAGGCGGTCGAGGAAGTCGGCCTCGACCCGAGCGGTGTCGACGTGGTGGGGACCTTGCCCGAGGCGTACATCCCCCGGACGGGCTTCCGCGTCGTTCCCGTCCTGGCCTGGTGGCGGCGGCCGTCCGCGGTCGCCCCGGTCGACGCGGGCGAGGTGGCCGCGGTCGAACGGGTCAGCGTTGCCGAGCTGGTCGATCCCGCCGCGCGCCTGATGGTCCGCCTGCCCGACGGGCGGATAAGCCCCGCGTTCCGGGTCCGGGGGATGCTCATCTGGGGGTTCACCGCCGCGCTGGTCGACCGCCTGCTCGCCCTGGCCGGCTGGGAGAAACCGTGGGATGCCACCGCCGTCATGGACTTGTGACTGGTGCTTGCTAACTGGTGCTGGCTGACTGGAGCTGGCTAAGTGGCGCTGACGGGCCACACATCGGCTAGGACGCTATACCGTTGTGGTCGTGCGCGGTGATGTGCTCGACCTCATCTTGATCGTGGTTGTGGCCGCGTTCGCGGTGTCGGGTTACCGGCAGGGTTTCATCGTCGGCGTGCTCAGCTTCTTCGGCTTCGTGGGCGGCGCGCTGCTCGGCGCGGAGTTCGGCCCGAGCATCTCCCGGGCGCTGGTTGGCGGGCAGACCCAGCAGGACGTCATCGCCGTCGTCCTGCTGGTGAGCTTCGCCGTGCTCGGGCAGTTCATCGCCTCCTCCATCGGCGCGGCCATGCGGTCCACGGTGACCTGGCGCTCGGCGACGGTCCTGGACTCCGTGGGCGGGTCCATCGTCAGCATGATCTCGGTGCTGCTGATCGCCTGGGTGGTCGGATCGGTGCTGAACGGATCCCCGTTCCCCGTGGTCGACCAGCAGGTGAACAACTCACTCGCGCTGCAGACGCTGGACAAGTTCATGCCCACGCCCGCGAGGACCATGTTCTCCGACTTCCGCAGGCTGCTGGCCAGCAACAGCACTTACGCCGAGGTGTTCAGCGGGATCGGCGCGGAACGCATCATCGCCATCCCGGCCCCGGACCCCAACGTGCTGAACAGCCCGGGCTTCCGCGCGGCGGAAGACCGGGTGGTCCGGGTGCAAGGGGTGGCGCCGAGCTGCCAGCGGTCCATCGAGGGCTCCGGCTTCGTCATCTCAGCGGACCACATCCTGACCAACGCGCACGTGGTGGCCGGGGTGACGCAACAGCAGACGGTCACCACCACGGGCGGCGAGAGGCTGCCGGCCACCGTGGTGTTCTACGACCCGCAGGTGGACGTGGCCGTCCTGTACGTGCCCGGCCTTAACCTGGCCCCGCTGCAGTTCGCCGGGCAGGCCAATCCCGGCGACGATGCCGTGGTGGCGGGCTTCCCGCTGGACGCCCGGTCCCTGCACACCGCGCCGGCCAGGATCGGCGGCATCCAGAACGCGCAGGGCCCGAACATCTACCAGACCAGCACCGTGACCCGCCAGATCTACGAGATCAGGGCCGTGGTCGAGTCGGGCAACTCGGGCGGTCCGCTGCTGTCGCCCGAGGGCACCGTCGACGGCGTGGTGTTCGCCGCCGCGGTCGGCGTGTCCGACACCGGCTTCGCGCTCACCGCCGCCGAGGTGAACGCCGACGCCCGCGCGGGCGCGCAGGCCACCACGGCCGTCTCCACCATGGAGTGCGACTAGGCCAGCAGCCGGGGGGTCAGGCCGGCGGGCGGGAGGCCGCCGAGCCCGTGCCGCTCGATCCGCGCCGCCAGGTCGTCTGCGGCCGCCAGGACAGCCGGGATGTCCATGCCGTACGGCTGGTCTCGTACCGGCCCGGACGCCGGTCCGGGCTGATCCTGGTACGCGCGGACGCGCTGGGCGCCCCGGCGGAGCAGGGCCACCGCGCCACGGGCGTTGCCCCGGCGGGCGTGGGTCAGCCCGACCGCGATCTGGGCCAGGCCCTGCCAGAGATCGCGCTCGGACGGCGGGGCCGACTTCCAGGCCGCCTCGAGGACCTCGTGCGCGTGGAACGGGCGGCCTTCGCGGAGCAGCTGGTCGGCGAGCCTGGCCGCGTCGGGTCCGGTGATCGGGAGATCGTCGGGCACCGTGGCCTGGCCGGCTTCGGCCGCGGAGCGGTCCAGCGGGCGCCCCAGGGCGTCGCGGGGGCGCGCGTTCCGCGGCCGGCCGGCCGGGTCGCGGTCCCGCGTCAACGCTCGGGTTCCGGGTCGGCCAGCCAGCCGAGCAGCTCGGTGTCCAGGGTCTCCGGGCGTTCCTCGTGCGGGAAGTGGCCGGCGCCGTCGATCACGCGCCAGCGGTACGGGCCCTCGACGTAGCGGCCGGCGCCCCGCGCGGTCTGCGGGAGCACGCAGCTGTCCAGGGCGCCGTGCAGATGCAGGACCGGGGCCTGGATCGCGGCATGCATGTGCCGGGCGTAGCGCATGCCGTCGGGCCGCACGCCGCTGCGGGCGAGCCAGCGGTGATATTCCAGCGCGGAGTGCGCCACCGAGGGGATCCGCATGGCCCGGGCGTAGATCCGCTCGGTCTCCGGGTCGGGCCAGCCAGGCGCGGACCACTTCTCGAGCAGCCGGCCCACCCGGACGGCACCGTCCCGCAGCAGCTGGCGCTCGGGCAGGACGGGCAGCTGGAACCCGAGCGCATAGCCGCTGCGGCGGCCCTGGCCGAGCGGGTCGGTGAACACCGAGGCGCGCATCCGCAGCGGGTGGCCCATCGAGATCACGGCCAGCCGCCGGACCACCTTGGGGTAGTAGGCGGCCAGCGTCCAGGCGATCAGGCCGCCCAGGCCGTGACCGATGACGATCGCGTTCGCCTCACCCAGCGCCCGGATCAGCCCGGCCGCGTCGGCGGCGGCCGTAACCAGGTCATAACCGCGGGGCGGCTTGTCGCTGCCGCCATAGCCGCGCAGGTCCACCGCGACCGCGCGGAAGCCCGCCTCAGGCAGGGTGGCCAGCTGGTGGCGCCAGGTCCACCAGAACTCGGGGAAGCCGTGCAGCAGCAGCACCAGCGGCCCGTCGCCGACCTCGGCGGCGTGGAAACGGGTGCCGTTAGCCGAGACCGACCGGTGGGCCCAGGGGCCGCCGATCTGGACCACGGCGTCGGCGCCGCCGGGCATCGCGCTCACCTCACCGGGTCTGGCGCGCGGTGAGCTCCGGGCGCTGGCCGTCGGGGCTCTGGACCTCTTGCCGCAGCATCCCGATCCCCTCAGTCACGGTTTCGCGCGTCTTGCGCAGGCCGGACAGGCGCTGCAGCAGCAGCACGGCGATCCCCACCGCCACCGCGGCCAGCAGCACCAACGTGCCCGCGACGATCAGGAAGGCGGCCCAGTGCCAGATGCCCAGCGCGATCAGGCCCTCCGCGTAGGCGAAGCAGAGCATGACGAGCACCAGGCAGCCGCCGAAGGCGGCCAGGCCGATCCCGACGGCCGCTATGCCGACCCGCTGCGCGTCGCCCTTCAGCTCGGTCTTGGCCAGGTCGATCTCGTACCTGATCAGCTGGGACACGTCCTTGGCGGCCAGGGCGACGAGATCCCCAAGTGACTGATCAGCGCCGGCCGGTTCCGGCGTTTCGCTGCGGACCATCGAGTCCTTCTCCCATCGTGTGCGGACCACATATCCGCGCTCCCGCACGGCAATGGGCGCCCGCGTCCGATATCTACTCGGGGTTAGCTCATGTTCGGCAAACTCCAAGGCTAGCGTTGATCGTCATCGCGGCAGCACCCCGGGGCGGCGGAGCATACCGGGCGCACGGCCGATCCGGTACCCGACCCAATTGATCACGCGGGAGTCACGTGACATATACACCGATGTGTGGTGATTCGCCGGATTCATGGCGTCATGATGGCGTGCGCAGAAGTCCAGGGCACCTCAGAAGCCGGAACGCCCGGGACCGGACAGCGGTGAGCCGGACAGCGGTGAGCCGGACAGCGGTGAGCCGGAATGCTGGCGGCGCCCCTGGCCGGGGCGCCGCCGCGAAACCCACGTCAGGCCTGGCTACCAAGCGTGCACCTTCTTTGTCATCCAGGCTGGCCGCTACCGACCTGGCCTGGCCTGACACGCCTCCCGCGGCTGGTCGCGCGTGGGTACCTGGCTGCCGTGCCCGGACGCTGCTGCGTCCGTACCACCTTTCTACGACGAAATCGTCAGCATGAAAAGCCCCACCGTGTAACCAATTCGTGATCTTGATCAGTCCCCGTGATCACATGCCGTAAGCCTGTAGCTCGCCGCCCGGCCATTCCGGCGGCCCGCCGGCCGCTTTGGGGCTGGACAGCAGGGGTGTGATGGTATACATCGGTGTTCGCGGACAGTGTCGATGGTATACATCCGGTCCCGGAGGGCCGTGCCGGAACCTCGATCCGCGCCCGCGCAGCGAACTCTTACTAGGTGAAAAACTCCTACCGCAGGGTAGCAAATCTGGCGATAGACCCTTCTCAGACCCTGCCGTATATGTTGTAATTCGATTGGCTGACGCCGCAACGGGTGCCTGTGGCGGATACGCCACCGGTGGTCGCGAAAACGACACTGGTGGTCGCGTACGGGAGCACTTTGCGGTTAAGCTTATCTATAAGGACGGAGCCGGCCTCCCCCCCCAGGGCCGGACCGTGCGAGCGGGCGTCGCTCTCCCCCCCGGCGACGCCCGCCTCCTTTTTGTGCCCTTGTGGCAGAAGCTGACCTCTGTGACCGCTGAGGTTTCGCCCTCGTTACTCCTGTTACTTCTGTAACCTGCTCGGCATTTTTGTGCTCGAGTGGGTTCCGATGGGGTCGGGCGGGTCCGGGTAGGCCTACGTGTCCTTATGCGCCGGGGACCCGGCCAGGAGGGTATCGAGCAGCGCCACCGCTCCCCGCTTGGACAGCGGGTGATTGGCGTTGCCGCACTTCGGTGACTGCACGCATGAGGGGCAGCCGGCTTCGCAGTCGCAGTCGGCGATGGCCTGCCTGGTGGCGCGGAGCCAGTCCGCGGCGGCGGTAAAGCCGCGTTCGGCGAACCCGGCGCCGCCGTCGTGGCCGTCGTAGACGAAGACCGTCAGCGCCCCGGTCGCCGGGTGCCTGGCGGCGGACACCCCGCCGATGTCCCACCGGTCACAGGTGGCGAACAGCGGCAGCAGGCCGATCGAGGCATGCTCCGCCGCATGGGCCGCCCCGCCCAGGTCGACGCCGGCGGCGGTGAGCGCGTCGGCCTGGGCGGCCGATACCGTCCACCACACCGCCCGGGTCTGAAGGTGGCGGGGCGGCAGGTCGAGCGGCGTCTCGCCGAGCGCCGCGCCGGTGCTGTCACGGCTGGTGAAGCTGACCACCTGCCGGGTCACCCGGACGTCACCGAAGCGGACCTCGGCCTGGCCCCACGTCACCCGCCGCAGTTCGCCGCGGACCTCGATCTCGGTCACGTCCCTGGCGGTCGTGGTGTAGCCCGGCTCGCACGGTTCCACCAGGGCCACCCGGTCGTCCTCGTCCAGCGTCGTCACCAGGTAGCTGTCGCCCTGATGCAGGTAGATGGCCCCTTCGTGCACGATCAGGTGCGCCGAGGGCTCGTCCACCGTGCCGACCAGCCGGCCCGTCGCCTCCTCCACCACCCGGACCGGCGCCAGGCCGGCCCCGCGCAGGCCGGCCGCGTCCCGGCGCATGCTGTACCAGCCCGCCGCCCGGCGGCGCAGCCGCCCCGTCCGGGTGAGGTCCTCGACGACCGTCCGGGCCGCGGGGCCGAAGATGTCCAGGTCCTGCTCGGTCAGGGCCAGTTCGGCGGCTGCCGCGCACAGGTGCGGGGCCAGCACGTACGGGTTGCCCGGGTCCAGGACCGTGGCCTCCACCGGGTGCCGCAGCAAGATCTCCGGATGGCGTACCAGGTAGGTGTCCAGCGGGTCGTCGCGGGCGATCAGCACCGCCGCCGCGGCCCGCCCGCTGCGGCCCGCCCGCCCGGCCTGCTGCCACAGCGAGGCCCAGGTCCCGGGCCACCCGGCGATCAGCACGGCGTCCAGGCCGGTGATGTTGACCCCCAGTTCGAGCGCGGTGGTGGTGGCCAGCCCGACGAGGCGCCCGTCGGAGAGCGCCGCCTCCAGGCGGCGCCGGTCCTCGGGCAGGTACCCGGAGCGGTAGGCGGCCACCTTCGCCCCGGTGGCCCCGGACTCGTCCAGTGGCGCCGCGTCCAGCGAGCGGCGCGCGGCCAGCGCGACCGCCTCGGCGCCGCGCCGGGACCTGATGAAGGCGAGCGTCTGGACGTTCTCCCTGACCAGCCTGCCCAGCAGGTCCGCCGCCTGGGCGGTGGCGGTCCGGCGCAGCCGGGCGCCCGCCTCGCCGCGGGCGTCGGTCAGCGGCGGCTCCCACAGGGCGAAGGCCAGCGGCCCGCGCGGCGAGCCGTCCTCGGTCACTTCCTCGGCGTCCAGCCCGGTGAGCAGCCGGGCGCACACACCCGGCGCCCCGACCGTGGCGGAGGCGAGGACGAAGACCGGGCGCGGCAGGCCGTCCGGCGGGGCGTGATGCGCCACGACCCGGCGCAGCCGCCGCAGCACATGTCCCACGTGCGAGCCGAAGACACCGCGGTAGCCATGGCACTCGTCGATGATCACCAAACGGAGCCGGCTGAAGAATCCGGACCATCTGGCGTGCCCGGGCAGCAGGGCGCGGTGCAGCATGTCCGGGGTGGTCAGCAGGTACCTGGCGTGGCTGCGCGCCCAGGCGCGCTCGGCGTAGGTCGAGTCGCCGTCGAAGGTGGCGGCCTGCACGCCGGGCAGGCCGAGCGAGCGGATCGACGCGAGCTGGTCGGCCGCGAGCGCCTTGGTGGGCGTGACATACAGCACAGTGTCGCCCGCCAGCACCGAGGTGAGCGCCGGCAGCAGGTAGCCGAGCGACTTGCCCGAAGCCGCGGCGGTGGAGATGATCACGTTCCGGCCGGCCCGGGCGTGGTCCGCGGCCTGCGCCTGGTGACTCCACGGAGCGCGGATGCCGCGGTCCGCGAAGGCGCCGATGACCTCGGCGGGAACCCATTGCGGCCAGGGCACATCCCGGCCGGCCCGGGCCGGGATGTGCTCGACGTGAACCGGGCGGCCCGCCCGCGCGTCACCGAGCAAGATGCCCAGCGCGCGGTTCTCGGCCCTGACGGGGGCGTGGTCCGAAAGCCCGGCGCCGGTTCCTGCCACGAGCATCGCAGGCCCGGCCGGGGGAACCGGGGTGATGGTCGACACAGCTTTTCCAGTGTGACATCCCGGCGGCCGATGCTCGGAGATTTTGCGTGTGTCGGCCGTTGGGGGATGCCCGGAGGCATGATTTCGTATAGACATGACACCGGAGCGTGGTTGAATGCCGCAGGGGATCACGCCCTAGGCTCTGGTAGGTCAGCCCGCGAGCCGGGCGGGACGCTGAGATGACGCCATGCATGGCGCTGGAGGATTTGTGGATCTGAAGCTGGGTCACTACAACAAGGACGGCATCGAAGTCGTCGACGTCGAAGGCGAGATCGATGTCTACACGGCGCCGCGGCTCCGTGAGCTGCTCATCGATCTGGTCAATAAGAACAACTACCAGCTCGTCGTCAATATGGAGAAGGTGGAGTTCCTCGACTCCACCGGTCTCGGGGTGCTGGTCGGCGGCCTGAAGCGAGTGCGTGCGCACGACGGCTCCCTGGATCTCGTCTGTACGCAGGAGCGCATACTCAAGATCTTCAGGATCACGGGGCTGACGAAGGTTTTCGGCATCCACAACACGGTGGACGACGCCATCGCGGCCAAGAAGTCCGAGAAGTAACGCCAGTCGGGCCTGACGAGATGGCCACAGTAGAGGTTACGTTCACGCCGCTGCCCGCGCACGTTCGCACGGCACGGCTGGTCGCCACCGCGGTAGCGCGGCGTAGCGGTGTGGACGAAGCGCTGCTTGACGAGGTGCGCCTGGCCGTGGGCGAGGCTTGCTCGCGCGCGGTCGAGGCGCACCGGCGGCACTGCCCGGCTGAGCCGGTCAAGATCGAAATGACAGACCAGGGCGAGCGGTTCGTCGTCGTGGTGAGTGACCATGCCCCCACGAGCACCCCGGCGGCCGGCACCAACGGCCATGGCGTGAGCCAGGACGGGCCTGCGAGCACCGCGGCCCTGGTCCAGGGCGCCGATGACGCCGGGATCCCGGCCGGCTTCGGGCTGGCCGTGATCTCCGGCCTAGCCGATGACGTGCGCGTCTCGTCGACGAGTTCCGGCGTGAGCGTCCGGATGAGCTGGCCGTCAGCCGCTCCTACCGCCTGAGCCCGGCCACCGGACCGGGCCACCGGACCGGGCCGTCGGCCAGATGCCCGGCCACCGGACCGGGCCGTCGGACAGATGCCCGCGAACGGGCACGCGCGACGCGCCGAGGCTGCCGTGAGTACAGGCGACTGACGGGTATCACCTGTGTCTTCTAGGATCACGACCCGATGTCGCTATGATAACAAAAACATAACGAAACTGTTAGGAATAGTCTGATGTTAGTGGTTCGGCTCGCGCGTGCGTAGACTCCCGGCCACTTGTTCAGTCCCGATCGGCAACGTCTTCCGTTCGGAGTTCCAGGAGGTCGAATGTTCAGGCATGTCTCTGCGCTGGCGGCAAACTCCGCCAGCGTGAGTGGCTCCAACCTGACCTGGGTCATCATCGTCGCGGTCGTGGCGCTGCTCGCGCTCGGCGTGGCCGGCATGCTGGTGCGGGAGGTACTCGCGGCCAGCCAGGGCACCCAGAAGATGCAAGACATCGCGCGCGCCATCCAGGAAGGCGCGGCCGCGTACCTGCGCCGTCAGTTCAAGACCCTGGGCGTGTTCGTGGTCATCATCTTCTTCGTGCTCTTGCTGCTGCCTGCCGATACCGGCGGGGTGCGCTTGGGCCGGTCGATCTTCTTCCTGGTCGGCGCCGGTTTCTCGGCGCTCACCGGGTTCACGGGGATGTCGCTGTGCGTCCGCGGCAACGTCCGGGTGGCGGCCGCCGCCCGGGACGGCGGTGAGCAGCGCGCGATGCGGATCGCGTTCCGGACCGGCGGCGTGGCCGGGATGTTCACGGTGGGCCTGGGCCTGTTCGGCGCCGCGATCGTGGTGCTCCTCTACAAGGGCAATGCACCGCAAGTGCTGGAAGGCTTTGGCTTCGGCGCGGCGCTGCTTGCGCTGTTCATGCGTGTCGGCGGCGGCATCTACACCAAGGCGGCCGACGTGGGCGCGGACCTGGTGGGCAAGGTCGAGCAGGGCATCCCGGAGGACGACCCGCGGAACGCCGCGACGATCGCGGACAACGTCGGTGACAACGTGGGCGACTGCGCGGGCATGGCGGCAGACCTGTTTGAGTCCTACGCGGTCATGCTGGTGGCCTCGCTGATCCTGGGCAAGGTAGCGTTCGGCGACAAGGGCCTGGTCTTCCCGCTGATCGTGCCGATGATCGGGGTGATCACCGCAGTGATCGGGATCTTCGTGGTCTCGCCGCGCAAGGGGGACCGCAGCGGGATGACCGCGATCAACCGCGGCTTCTTCGTCTCCGCGCTGATCTCGGTCATCGGGGTGGCGATCGCCTGCTTCACCTTCCTGCCAGCCCACTTCGCTGCCCTGGCGGGCATCACCGACCCGGCGATCGCGGCCTACCACGGCAACCCCCGCTGGATCGCGTTCGGAGCGGTGCTGATCGGCATCGTGCTGGCCAGCGCCATCCAGCTGCTGACCGGGTACTTCACCGAGGTGAACCGGCGGCCGGTCCGGGACATCGGGCAGAGCTCGGAGACTGGCGCGGCCACGGTCATCCTGTCCGGCGTGGCATACGGGATGGAGTCCGCCGTGTACGCCGCGCTGCTGATCGCCGCGGCGGTCTTCGGCGCGTACCTGCTCGCGACGGGGAACGCCACCATCGCCTTGTTCGCGGTGGCGATGGCCGGCGGCGGCTTGCTGACCACCGTCGGCGTGATCGTGTCCATGGACTCGTTCGGCCCGGTGACCGACAACGCGCAGGGCATCGCGGAGATGTCCGGCGACGTCACAGGCGAGGGCGCGCAGGCGCTGACCCACCTGGACGCGATCGGCAACACCACTAAGGCGATCACCAAGGGCATCGCGATCGCGACCGCGGTGCTCGCCGCGACTGCGCTGTTCGGCGCCTTCCGCACCACGATCGAGCAGGCGCTCGGCAGCGCCTCCGGCACGTTCAGCCTGTCGGTCGACCGGCCGAGGGTCCTGGTCGGCGTGATCATCGGCGCCTCCGTGGTGTTCCTGTTCGCCAGCCTGCTGATCAGCGCGGTGGGCCGGGCGGCGCAGCGCGTGGTCCTGGAGGTGCGGAACCAGTTCCGCACCCACCCGGGCATCATGGATTACACCGAGAAGCCCGACTACAGCCGGGTGGTCGACATCGTCACCAAGGACTCGCTGCGCGAGCTGGTGACCCCGGCCCTGCTCGCGGTGCTGGTCGCGATCGCCGTCGGCTTCGCGTTCGGGTACGCCACGCTCGGCGCCTACCTGGCCGGCGCGATCGCGACCGGGGTGCTGATGGCGGTGTTCCTGGCCAACTCCGGCGGCGCCTGGGACAACGCCAAGAAGCTCGTCGAGGAGGGCGAGCACGGCGGCAAGGGCTCAGAAGCGCACGCCGCGACCGTCATCGGCGACACCGTCGGCGACCCGTTCAAGGACACCGCGGGCCCCGCGATCAACCCGCTGCTCAAGGTGATCAACCTGGTGTCGCTGCTGGTCGCGACCAGCGTGGTGAAGTACAGCAGCAACGTCGGACTGCGCACCGGGGTGGCGGTCGGCGCGGTGGCCATCGTGGTCGCGGCGATCGTGATCTCCAAGCGGCGCGCCCATCACATGGGCGAGGTGGCGCCGTCGAGCGCCGAAGTGACCGGCGCGATCTCGCCCGCGGTGGAAGGCGCCGCCGCGCCCGCGGTTGAGGGCGCCAGCGCGGTGCCCGACGTCGCCAAGGCGACCGTGGCGGACGACGCCGAGGACCGGGCGGCCGCCGTCAAGCGAACGGAGTAACTCGCCAGGCCAAGAACCCCGGGTTCCGCGCGGAGCCCGGGGTTCTTGTCGTCCCGGGCCGGGCTAGGAGCCGGCCGCCACGTCGTCGCTGGAGATGCCGAGCAGGTACAAGATGGCGTCCAGGTAGGGGACGCTCACCGAGGTGTCAGCCGCGTCGCGCACCATGGGCTTGGCGTTGAACGCGACGCCGAGCCCGGCGGCGGCGATCATGTCGAGATCGTTGGCGCCGTCGCCGACTGCGACCGTCTGGGACAGCGGGACCTCGGCGTCGGCGGCGAACCTGCGTAGCGCCTCCGCCTTGCCGGCCCGGTCGATCACCTGGCCGAGCAGGCGCCCGGTAAGCTTCCCGGCCGCGATCTCCAGCTCGTTGGCCGCCACGTAGTCGATGCCGAGCTCGGCGGCCAGCGGCCCGATCACCTGGATGAAACCGCCGCTGACGATGCCCGACTTGTAGCCGAGGCCGCCCAGCGTCCCGATCAGCGTGCGCGCCCCCGCGGTCAGCCGCAGGTCGGCCCGGACGTCGTCGAGGACCCCGGCCTCGAGCCCGGCGAGCAGCGACACCCGCTCGCGCAGCGACGCGGCGAAGTCGAGCTCGCCGCGCATGGCGGCCGCGGTCACCTTCGCCACCTCGGCGGCGCAGCCGGCCCGGGCGGCCAGCAGGTCGATCACCTCGTCCTGGATGAGGGTGGAGTCCACGTCCATCACGATCAGCCGCAGCGCGCGCCGGTGCAGCCCGCCGCGCTGGACCGCCACGTCGACTCCCTGCTCCACCGCGGCACGGGCCAGGTCCTCGCGGAGCATCGCCGGGTCCGCGCCGGAGACGTCCATCTCGATGCAGGTCACCGGCTGCTGCGCGAGCCTGCCGATCCGGTCGATGTTCGCCCCGCTGGCCGCGATCCGCCCGGCGATGGCAGTGATGGCGGCGGGCGCCAGCGGGCTGCCCAGCAGCGTGACGTGCAGCCGCCCGCCGCGGGCGGCCGGATCGCCGGTGGCCGCCGAACCCATGGTGATCTCGGCTTCCAGGCCGAGATCACCGGCGAGCGCACTGACCGCGGCGTGGATGCCGGTCAGGTCGGGCGGCGAGTCGCAGCCGAGCAGTACCCCGAGCACCAGCCGACCCCGGATCACCACCTGCTCGACGTCGAGGACGCTGAGCGGGTGCCCGGCCAGGATGGCGAACAGCCTGGAGGTCACGCCCGGCCGATCCCGGCCGGTCAGGGTGATGAGCAGCGAAGTCCGCGGAGTATTCATCGCGGGCGCCAGGCTACCCCACCGAGGTTACGGCAGCAGCAGGTGCACGTCACCGAACTCATGCCACAGGTACCGGGACCTGATCGCGGTTTCGTAGCACCGGTCAAGCAGCTCCGCTCCAGCGAACGCGGCCAGCATCCGCAGGTGCGAAGAACGCGGCTCGTGCAGCCCGGTGAGCAGCCCGTCCACCACTGTGACCCCGGTCTCCGGCGTGACCACGTGTGACGTCCAGCCCGCCGAGGCCGCCACCTGGCCACCGCCACCCGCGGCCGTCTCGAGCGCGCGGACCACGGTCGTGCCGGCGGCGATGATCCGGCCGCCGTGCGCTCGCACGTGGTTGACCAGGCGGGCCGTGACGGGCGGCACGTCGTAGGGCTCGGGGTACGGGTCCTCGCCGGCCTCCAGCGAGGACACCCCGGTGTGCAGGGTGAGCGGCGCGATCAGCACCCCCCGGGCCACCAGCGCGGTGACCACGGATGGCGTGAACGGGCGGCTGGCGCTCGGCATCTCCGCGCTGCCCGGCTCCCGCGCGAACACCGTCTGGTAGTACGGCAGCGGCCACTCGCGGCCTACGTAGGAGTACCTGATGGGGACGCCGTGCCTGAGCAGGTAGGGCACCACCGCCACCGAGAGCCGGGCCCGCCAGAGCCTGGCGCTGGCCTTGCCCTCCAGGGTCAGGACCGCCCCGGACGGCAGGCTGATGAGCTGACCGGGGTACCCGAGACCGTTCGGCATCGAGATCTTGCCCTTGACCTGCCGCAGCTCAACCAGCCACGCGCCGTCAGGGCGCGGGCTGGAGAAGTGCACGGCCAGCCCCCCGTCGACGCGGACCTGGGCGGGCAGCATCGCGGTGGTGTTGACGACCAGCAGGTCGCCGGGGAGCAGCAGGCCGGGCAGGTCGCGGAAGCCGTGCTGGCCGATCTCGCCCGAAGACCGGCGGCTGACCAGCATCCGGACGCCGTCCCTGGCCAGGCCACGCGCCTCGGGCGGGTCGTGCGCCTCGAGCTCGGCGGGCAGGATGAAGTCGATGACCACGGGATTACCGGCCGGCCGGCATCAGGTGAGCCGCGCGGTACCGGCCGCTCGGCAGGCGCTCCGAGACGAGCCTGACGAACGCGGGGACGACCGACTCCGGCTCCGGCCGGTCCGAGATGTCCTCGCCGGGGAAGGCCAGCTGGTGCATGTCGGTGCGCAGGTCGCCGGGATCGGCCCACCAGACCCGGAGTCCGACCTCCTCGGCGGCCAGCACGTTCGAGGCCTGCTCGAGCGCGGCCTTGGCCGCGCCGTAGCCGCCCCAGCCGGCGTAGGCTTCCACGGCCGCGTCCGAGGTGATGTTCAGCACCGCGCCGCCGCTCGCGCGCAGCAGCGGCAGCATCAGCTGGGTCAGCGCGATCGGCGCGATCACGTTCACCTCGAACGCGGCGCGCAGCTCGTCGGGCGGGTAGTCGGCCAGCGCGGGCAGCGGGCTGGCCCCTAGCGTCCCGGCGTTGTTCACGAGCAGGTCCAGCCGGCCCGCGGCGTCGGCGGCCTGCCGCAGGGCAGCGCGGTGCGCGGGGTCGGTGACGTCGCCGGCGACCGCTGTGACGGTACCGCCCGCGGCTGTGACGGTACCGCTCGCGGCCCTGATCCGGTCCGCCGCCGCGTCCAGCCCGGCGGCGTTCCTCGCGTCGATGATGAGGGCAAAGCCCTCGCGAGCCAAGCCGGCCGCCAGGGCCCGGCCCAGCCCGCGGGAGGCCCCCGTGATCATGGCTGTGGGGTTGTCGTTCATGTCTCGCACGCTAGGCGCTGCCACGTCCCCACGCATCGGTCCCGCGCCCAGGCCGGCCTGGGTCCATGGTCCTAAGACCGCCGCCCAATGCGATGTCGGCTCCGCCCGGCTAACGTCAGACACGTGAGCGATGGGCTGGACGAGCTGTATCAGGTGAGCCAGGCGGTGCTGTCCGTCACCCGGCAGATGTCCGTCCGTGACGTGCTGCAGGTGATCGTGCGGTCGGCGCGGTCGCTGGTCGGCGCGCGCTACGCGGCGCTCGGCGTGCCCGACGAAGGAGACTCGTTCGCCGAGTTCGTGGTGGACGGGATCAGCTCAGCCGAGTGGCAGGCGATCGGGCCGCTGCCGCGCCGTCACGGGATGCTCGCCGTGCTGCTCGACGAGGGCAAGCCGGAGCGCCTCGCCGATATACGTAAAGACCCGAGGTTCGAGGGCTGGCCGTCCTCCCACCCGCAGATGTCGCACTTCCTCGGGGTGCCGGTCCGCGACGGGGACCGGGTCCTCGGCATCATCTTCGCGGCCAACAAGACCTCCGCCGCGGCGGCCGGCCGCGGGTTCACCGAGCGGGACCTCCAGATCCTCTCGCTGTTCGCCGCGCACGCCGCGATCGCGCTGACCAACGCCCGGCTGTACGAGCGCAGCCGGGAGCTTTCCGTGCTGCAGGAGCGCTCCCGGCTGGCCAGGGACCTGCACGACGCGGTCACGCAGAAGCTGTTCAGCATCAGGGCGCACGCGCGGGCCGCCGCGGTCCTGGCGGCCAGGGACCCGGTGGACGCGACCCGGGTCCGGGCCGAGATCGAGGTGATCGGCGAGCTCGGCGCCGAAGCCCACGCCGAACTGCGCGCAGCGATTGATGGGCTGGCCCCGCCTGACCTGGAGGCGGCGGGGCTGGCCGAATCCCTGCGCCGGTACGCGATGCTGGCCGGGCGGGCGCACGGGGTCCCGGTCACGTTCACCGCCGGCGACCTGCCCGCGCTCGGGCCCCGGGCGGAGGCGGCGCTCTACCGGGTCGCGCAGGAGGCGCTGCATAACGCGCTGCGCCACGCCGGGGCGTCCGGCGTCCGGGTCGCCCTGTCGAAGGTGCCGTCGAAAGCGCCGTCGAAGGCGCCGTCGAAGGCGCCGCCCCAGGTCGTCCTCGAGGTGTCAGACGACGGTCACGGGTTCGCGCCGGAGGCGCCGTCCGGCGGGCTGGGGATGGCCTCGATGCGGGAGCGGGCGGCGGCTGCGGGCGCCGCGCTGACCATCCGGTCGGGGAAGACGGGAACCCTGGTGCGGATGACCGTGCCCTTCAAG
>JBKQQQ010000223.1:0-3926 GCA_052144275.1 Streptosporangiaceae bacterium | reverse complement strand
ACGAGCCAGCGGTGCTCGGCGTGCGGGCAGGTGGACCGGGACTCGCGTGAGAGCCTGGGATGTCTGGGGGACGCCGTGGTGGCGTGAAAATGTGCGGGGCTGGCCGGTGTCGCGGGGCTGGGGTTCGCTGCCGTGCCGGGGTGCGGCTGGTGGCCGGGTGAGCCGGTTGCGGGCAGGGGCGAGGACGGTTGCAAGATGGGGGTGGCCGTCCGCTGACGTCGCCTTGACCTGGCGGTCCCGACCCCGGGTGAGAGCCTGATCGCGGGGAGCTGCTTTTGAGGGCTGTGAATTGGCGCTTCGAGCCCGCGGACCAGATTTCCGCTTGCCCACAGCTCCTGCGGACGGCCGCGACCGGTATCGGATCGTGAGCATGGGAGAGTCACGATGGACGAGGTAGAAGACGAGCCGCTGTTCGCTGACCGGGTCGCCGGGATCGACATCGCCAAGGCCGAGGTGATGGTCACCGTCCGGGTGCCCAGCGATGCCCGGCCGGGCCGGCGGCGGCAGGAGACCCGGCCGTTCCGGACCATCCTCAAGGACCTGCTGGCCCTGGCGGGCTGGCTGCGCACCTGGGGTGTCACCAAGGTAGGGATGGAGGCCACCGGGGACTACTGGAAGCCGGTGCTGTTCCTGCTGGAGCGGGAAGGCTTTGAGTGCCTGCTTTACCACGCCGCGCACGTTAAGGCGCTGCCCGGGCGGCCCAAGACCGACAAGCTGGACTCGGTGTGGCTGGCGAAGATCACCGAGCGCGGCTCCCTGCCCGCCAGCTTCATCCCGCCGGAGCCCATCCGCCGGCTGCGTACCTGCACCCGGTACCGGCGGCACCTGACCCAGGCCCGCACCGCCGAGAAGCAGCGGACCGAAAAGCTGCTGGAGGACGCGCACCTGAAACTGTCCAGCGTGATCTCCGACATCCACGGCGTCTCCGGCCGGGACATGCTGCAGGCGATCATCGCCGGGGAACGCGACCCGAAGATCCTGGCGCAACTGGCCCGCCGCCGGATGCGCCGCAAGATCAGCGAGCTGGAACAGGCCCTGGACTGCACCTTCGTCAGCGACGAGCACGTCTTCGTCCTGACAATGATGCTCGCGAACATCGACCACCTCACGGCCCGGATCGAAGAGCTGTCCGCCGAGATCGGCCGACTCTGCGAGCCTTACCTGCACCAGATCGGCCAGCTGTCCGCCACACCCGGCACCAGCGTCATCACCGCCCAGGACGTCATCGGCGAGATCGGGACCGACATGACCGTCTTCCCCACCGCCGGGCACCTGGCGTCCTGGGCCCGGTGGGCACCCCGGGTCACTCAGTCCGGCGGCAAGCGCAAGGGCAAGAACGCCACCGGCCAGGGCAACCCCTACTTCGGCGCCGCCTGCGGCGAGGCAGCGATCAGCGCCGGGCGCACCCAGTCTTTCCTCGGCGCCCGCCACCAGCGGCTGTGCAAGCGGATGCCCAAGAAGAAAGCCCAGGGAGCCACCGGAAGATCCCTGATCACCATCTGGTACCACCTGCTGTCCGACCCCGATGCCACCTACCACGACCTCGGCGCCGACTACTACGAACGGCGGACCAACATCCGCCGCCAGGCCCGCAGCCACGTCCGTGCCATCGAACGGCTCGGCTACCAAGTCACCATCAAATCCCCCGACCCCGGCCCCGGAACCAGCCCACTGCCAGCCACCAGAACCAGCTAGCCAGCCACCCAGCCCACCCACCCAGAACCGGCGACGCTCCGCGCCGCCGACAGCTGCCGCCTGCCCGCTTACCGTTATTTTCGGACCAGTCAAGCCGTGTTCCGGTGCACTGCCTGCGGTTTCGCCTGCCACGCGGACGTGAACGCGGCCATCAACATCGCGGCGGGGCACGCCGTGACTGCGCGGGGAGGCGACGGGATTACCCGGCCGGTGAACCGCGAACCTCACCCGCTGCTCCCATCGGCGTAGCAGCTGGAATCCCCGTCCTTCAGGCGTGCGCACAGTGCAAGATCACTCCGGCAGGCCTGGCATCATAGAGGCAAATGAGCAAGTCACCTTCCCGCCGCTTCCCCGTGACCGTCACCCAGCTTCCGGTCACCCGCTGCCAGATCTGCCACCGCACCGTCGCGTACCGGCCCGGCAACCTCACCGAGGTCCTGACCGAGCACTACCGCCGAGCCCATCCCGAAGCGCTCGACCCCGCATTCCAGTAGCCGCTCGGGGAGACCGCACCAATCCCTCAGCGACCGACTCCGACGCCGCCCGGCGCAGCTGGTACAGGTCGATCCGGTCGGTGCCCAGCCGCCGCAGCGACTCCTGGCATGCCTGCCTGATATACGCGGCGGAGACGTCCTGGCCCGTCATCGTGCGGCGCCCGGCGTCGAAGGTGTTGCCGGGCAGGCGGCCTCAGCTGGCGGGCGCCTGGCCGGCGCTGGCTGCGGCCCGGGCGATCACCGCGATGTCAGCGGGCCGGACCCGGCAGCACCCGCCCGCGATCTGCGCCCCCGCCGCTATCCACTGCCCCGGCTGCCCGGCAGAATACCCGGACCGCCCCGCCCAGGCACGCCGCCGGGCGTCCCACTCCTCACCGCTGTTGGGATACACGATCACCGGCTTGCCCGTCACCTCCCGGGCAGCAGCGATGGCCGCCGGCACCTCCGACGGCGCGCAGCAGTTAACCCCCACCGCCACCACCTCCGCTACCCCGGCGGCGACCGCGAACGCCTCAGACAGCGACTGCCCGGCGCGGGTCCGCCCGCCGGCGACGCTGTAGCTCAGCCACGCCGGGATCCCCAGCCCCCCGATCACGGCCACCAGCGCCTCAGCCTCGTCAACATCAGGCACCGTCTCCAGCGCGAGCACATCGGGGCCAGCCCCGGCCAGCACCTCCAGCCGCGGCCGGTGCCACGCCGCCAGCTCCCGCACGCTCAGCCCGTAACGCCCCCGGTACTCAGACCCGTCCGCCAGCACCGCGCCATACGGCCCGACCGATGCAGCCACCCACCGCGCCCGCCCGTCCCCCGCCATCCCGTCACACGCGGCCCGCGCCAGATCGACGCTGCGCCGCATCAGCCCGGCCGCCTCCCGGCGGCCAAGCCCCGCCCGCGCGAACCCCTCGAACGAGGCCTGATAGCTCGCCGACGTCGCGATCACGGCCCCCGCCCGGAAAAACGCCAGATGCACGTCCCTGACCTGTTCAGGCGCATCCACCAGTAGCCGCGCCGACCACAGCGAGCCCGATACGTCATTCCCCCGCGCCTCAAGCTCGGTCGCCAGGCCGCCATCGGCCACCAGCACCCCGTCATCCGGCACCAAGAAGCCCACCACCACACTCTAAAGCGACCACGCCGGACGGCCCGACCCCAGCCCGCTCCCGCCCACGGGTGCCGCGCGACGGGCCGGTTCCGCTGATCGCTGCATCCAGACGGCCCCTGATCGCGGGGCAAGCTGACTCGTCCCTCCGCCTGATGTCCAGGCCGGCGGGTAGCCACAATACATGTCACGCTACGTAATCAGAATAGAATGCGGCACGGCGCACGGTCCCTCCGTTAGGTACGCAATGAGCGAGGATCGTCTGGCTGATTGCGACCATCCATAGCGGGCGTTCTATGTGGGCTGGCCGGGGCGTGGTCGGCTGGCTGGCGGGTCAGGTGGCGGGGCGGGCTGTCCTGTCCGGCGCGGCTGGGGGGACAGTCGGCTTTGGGAGCCCGGCAGTCCGTCCGTATCGGATGTGCCCGCGGCGCCGGCGGGTGGCGGGCCAGGCGGTCAGTAACTGGTGATGATGGTCGTGACCGGCAGTCCGGACCGGCGCTCCGCCTGATGTGGCAAGTCGGCCCTGAGCCAGCGCGAGACGTGCTGAGGCAAGGTGGTCACGATGATCTCGTCGAACTGCCGCCCGGCGCACGCCTTCCCGATGGCCGCCAGCGGGTCGCTGCCGCCCAGATCGCCCT
>JBKQQQ010000222.1:0-2749 GCA_052144275.1 Streptosporangiaceae bacterium | reverse complement strand
GCCTCGCTAAAAAGCCTAACGTGGCCGGCCGGGCGCGGGCAAACCTGTCCACCACGCATACGCCGCCCATACGCCAGGACACCGTTAACCGCGGGTAGAACATGGCCCACACGACCTTTCCGGTGTCGCTCGGTGCGTAACCCCACTGGTCGCTGAGCGCACAGATGATGTGGAGTCCGCGGCCGGTCTCGGCGAGGGTGCCGGGCGCTCGGGGCGCTGGAGCCAGCTTGCTTGGGTCGGCGACCGCGCACAGCACGCATGGCCCGGGCTGTAGCAGGCCGAGCCGGATCGGCCGCCGGGGCCCGCTGTCGCCGGATCGGGGCACGGCGTGCCGCAGCGCGTTGGTCAGCAGCTCAGACACGACGATCACGATGTCCTGGCTGCGTTCTGCCGTGTCCCACCGGAGCAAGGTGGCGGTGGTGAAGTCCCGGGCGGTGCGGACTGATCCGCCGTCCGCGCCAAGCGTGCAGGTGGCGATGCGCGGCATGCGGGCCGGGCCTGCCGAGACGGGATCCGGTGACGGCCGCCAGCTGCCATTCGCCAGGCCGGCCATCTCCGCGGCCAGCATCAGCCAGCGGCGGCCGGCCCGACCCTCCATGCGTGACGGGTGCGCTGCCATGGCCGTCCGGTCCATCTCCTGGCTGACGTTCAGCGCGTCCGCCGGCCTGCGGCCATGGTGCTCGCAGCCGGGTGCTGGGGTGCCGTCCGGCGCCCGGGCACGGCGGCGATCCAGGCGGCCCTGGCGATGGCGGTGTGCCGGTCCCACGGCACGACCGGGCGAGAGACCCGGAAGCCCGGGTCGGTCTGCTGGCATCGCGGGCAGGCCAGCCTGCCGAAGGCGTCGATGCGCCAGCCGGCCCCAATCGCGCGGGCGCGCGCGTCGCCCTCGCCGAGCGCGGCGGGATCGGAATGCCAGGAGATGCAGGAACCCATCTCGCACCACATGATCGGCATCCGCAGCTGATCACCGATCACCGCCCGCACGGTAGCCCCGGCGGGCGCGGCGCGCTCGGCGCGCTCCGCGGGGACAGCGCGCTCGGCGCGCTCCGCGGGAGCTTCTGGCCGGGCATCGTCGCTGGCCCGTCCCCCGCCGCCCTCACCGCCCTCACCGGGCGGCTCGGCGGAGCCGTCGTCCCGCAACTCGGCGAGCCAGTTGTCCATCTGGAGCATGCTGGCGTCGTCTGGCCGGATCTTGATCTTCATGTCGGGCCTCCCCTTGAGCCGACGGTGAGCGCCGTCCAGCAACGGGTGACCTGTCTGAGGACAGGCGCGTGCACTGGGATGAAGGACCGGGCAGCGGCTGCGTGTCCTGGGCGTCCAGGCCCAGGTGGGCGTATGCCGCCATTGCGCTTACCCTCCCGTTTTCAAGCGCCCGGGCTCACCGTCTCTGGGTTTTAAGCTTTTACGGTCCCGACTCCGAATTACAGATAGATATACCTACGATAAACATTTGGTTTACATATGAGCTATCACGGCGTGGCGTATAGACAATTTCAGTTTTTCTCTATGCACAGGGTGTGGATCGTATTCTGCCAGCTAACGATCTCGTTATCGGGAGATCCGGCAGCGGAATCCCCAGCCTTTCCCCCGCCTGCGCACAGCGCGGGCACCGTTTTACACAAGTCATCCACAGGTTCGCGCACAGAAAAGCCCGGGTCTCTTACCCTGCTCGCTAGCCGCGGATTAGCCACGGCGCGCATACGCCAAGTAACGAAGCGGGCTAGCCGCCCCCGGAGAGCCATCTGCGTACCCGCAATTGCCTTCTGGCCGGGTGTAGGCACTTCGTAACTAAATGTTGTTTGACAGAATTGATCAGACCGGGTCACACGCCAGATGAAGCCGGACAATCCGCGCCAATGGTGCGTTAGGGCTTCCTGGCGACTCCGCACCAGGCGGTCACCTGGGACTGGCCGACAATGTCCGGCTCGGGCCGCCACTGCTGAGGCTGGACCACGCCCGGCTCGAGCAGTTCGAGCCCATCGAAGAAGTGCGTGACCGCCGCCCGGTCACGCATGGTTGCCTTCGGTCCGCTCATGCGCTGGTTCACGCGCTTGGTCATCTCTGCCATCTGCTCCGCGCGGATGTCGCTGGCCGGATGCGCGAGCACGAGGTAGCTGCCGGCCGGCAAGGCCGCCACCAGCCTGGCCACGATGCCATACGGGTCGTCTGCGTCAGAGATCAGATGCAAGATGATCAGCAGCATGAGCGCGACCGGCTGGCCAAAGTCCAGGGTCGCCGACGCTGCCCGCAAGATGGCCGAGGTGTCGCGCAGGTCGGCGTCCACGTAGTCGCACGCCCCCTGCGGGGTGCTAGACAACAGGGCGCGGGCGTGCGATAGCACGATGGGATCATTGTCTGCGTAGACGATCCGCGCTTCCGGGGCGGCCGCCTGCGCCACCTGATGGGTGTTGCTGGCCGTGGGCAGCCCGGTACCGATGTCAAGGAATTGGCGGATGCCGCACTCCGACGCCAGGTAACGCACCACCCGGACCAGGAAGGCCCGGTTCGCCCGCACGTCCGCCACGATCCCGGGATTCGCGGCGATCGCCTGCTCCGCTGCTTCCCGGTCAGCGGCAAAGTTGTCCTTGCCGCCCAGCCAGTAGTTGTAAACGCGAGCCGAGTGGGCGTGCCTGATGTCCAGGTCCGGCGCCGTTTCCCGGCCGGAGAACTCCTGGGACCCATTCCCGGCCTGTCCAGACATGGGGCGATCTTAGCGCTCGGCGCCGGGCAGGGATGGGGCGAGGCAGGG
>JBKQQQ010000221.1:0-2958 GCA_052144275.1 Streptosporangiaceae bacterium | reverse complement strand
CGTGTTATACAACGCTGCTCCGGCCCCCGGCAGCATGAGTACTGGTCTGGAGCCAGCGACGATGTGGCCGATGCTGATCGCGACGAAAATGCGTCCGCCGGCAATACGCGATCAGGTCGTCCCGCGTGAGCGACTGCTTGACCGGCTCCGAGCCGGATCGGATCTGACGCTCACCCTGGTCATCTGTCCGGCGGGCTTCGGGAAGACCACACTGCTCGCCGCGTGGTACCAGGCCGAGACGGCGCGGAGGCCGGTCGCCTGGCTGACGATCGACGAGGACGACGACGATCCGGTGCTCCTCTGGTCGTACGTGACCGAAGCGCTCCGCCAGGTCTGCCCGGCCGTCAGCCGCCCCGCGGCATCGCTTACGGCCGAAGCGGCTTCCGTCACCGAGGTGGTACTACCGCGTCTGGTGAACGAGCTCAACGATCAGGGCGAGGTCGTGCTGATCCTGGACGACGTCCACCGGCTCTCCGGGGCCGCCCTGGACAGCATGGCCTGGTTCATCGGGCACGCGCCGGCCAGCCTCCAGCTCGTGCTTTCGACGCGGGCCGAGCCGGCCCTTCCGCTCGCGTCGCTACGCGCTCACGGTGAGCTGATCGAGCTCCGGGTCGGCGATCTGCGGTTCACGCCCGGGGAAACGGATGAGTTCCTCAATGGGTGCCTCGGGCTCGGGCTCGGGCGCCAGGACGTCGAGACTCTCGTCGACCGGACCGAAGGATGGCCGGCCGGACTCTACCTGGCGGCCCTGTCGCTGAGCCGCGACACCGACCGTCATGACTTCGTGGCCAGGTTCGGCTCCTCCCCGAACCGCCATGTGGCCGATTTCCTCGAGGCGGAGGTGCTGGAGGCGCACGACCCGCCGATGCAGGCGCTGATGCTGCGCTCGTCGATCCTGCGCCGGCTGTGCGGCCCGTTGTGCGATGTGGTGCTGGAGCAGCAGCACTCGGCCGAGATGCTCGACGAGCTTTCGCGCACCAACCTTTTCCTGGCCCCGCTCGGCGACACGGGTGGCTGGTACCGCTTTCACCCGCTCTTCGCCCAGCTGCTGCGGACGGAGCTCGGACGGCGCGAGCCCGGCGCGGTCCCGGCCCTGCACCGTCGCGCGTACTCCTGGCATCGCGATCACGGGACCGCAGAAGAGGCGATCCATCACGCGATCGAAGCCGGTGAGTACGCTGCGGCGGCCGGACTGGTCGAAGCAACCTGGGTCAACTACGTGAACAACGGCGGGTACCGCACCGTGCTGGCCTGGCTCGGGCGATTCCCTGGCGGGATCCTCGGCGGTGACATCGGACTGCTCCTGGTAGAAGCGTGGGCCCTGTCACGGGCCGCCAGGCGCGAGGAAGCGGCGCGGGCCGTCGCGGCGGCGGAACGGCTGGGCCAGCCCGGTACGGGCCCGCTGCCGGACGGTTTCAGCTCGGCCGAGGCGAGCCTGACCACGCTGCGGGCTGCTTTCCCGTGGGGAGACGCTGGCGCCCAGCTGGAGTACGGCTGCCGCGCGGCTGAGCTCGAGAGGCCAGGATCGCCCTGGCGGCCGGTGGCCTGCTGGGCGGTCGGCATGGGCCGGTACCTGCGCGGCGAGTTCGGCGCGGCCGACCGGTGGTTCGCCGAAGCGGTGACGCTGGCCCCCGCGGGTGACCGGTGGCTGGCGGCCGGGGTGTCACTGGCCTGCCGCTCGCTCATCGCGGGTGAGCAGGGACGCATCGACGACCAGCGGCGGCTGGCGGAAAATTCCGTAGCAGTCATCCGGGAGCGGGGCGTCGAAGAAACATGCGGCGAAGGGTGGCTGGCCCTCGGGGTGTCATTGGCCGCGCGCGGCAGGCCCGAAGAGGCGCTGCCGCCCATCGACCGTGCCACCGCGATCTTGCGGTCCGGCGGCCAGCCGACCAGCCTGGCGATGGCGCTGCTGCGGCAGGTACCGGTGCTTCGCGCCCTCGGCCAGCGGGAACGCGCGGAGGCCGTGATCGCAGAAGCGAGTTCCGTCATCGCATCCTGTCCGGATCCGGGGATCCTGGCCGACCAGTTGACGGCGGCCAAGCGGAGCTCGCGGCCAGGCGCCCGCCCCGGGCAGGGGCTCACCGAGCGGGAGCGTCGGGTGCTCGTGCTGCTGCAGAGCGGTCTCAACGAGCGCGAGATCGGCCATGCGCTGTATATATCGCGTAACACCGTGCACAGCCACATCCGGGCGATCTACCGCAAACTAGCGGTATCCACGCGGGCTGACGTGCTCGAACGTACCCGCGAACTGGGCCTGCTCGATGGCGCAGCCGAATGATGATGGACAGCCGCGGGGACCGGCTGGGCCGGATCCTGGGGGATCGCCGAAGACATCGTGGCCCGCCGCTAAGGCTGGGATGAGCCCTGGCCGGCCTGCCGGACCGCAGCAGTCCGCTACTACGATGGTTGCCTCCGTGCTGAGCCTGGATCCGGCACCGTGCCAGGTCCCCGGGAGGTGACGCGAGATGGCCCGAGAAGGTGACGAGGTGCGGTCGCTAGTGGAGATGGCCCGCCCCCTGGCCGGCCGGCGGCCGGATGGTCCAGCCTGCGGTGGAGGATAATCGCCAGGTGGGACAGGAGATGCCCGAGCGGGCTCACGCTGTGCGGCAGGCTGCGCTTGCGGACGGATGGTCGCACCGGCATCGCGACGTATCCGGGGGCAGGCTGCGGCCGACGGTATTCGGTGCCGTGGACGGTCTGGTGACCAACGCCTCGCTGATCGCCGGGCTGGGCGGCGCCGGGGCCGCGGCGCATACCGTGATCCTGACCGGCGTGGCCGCGCTGGTGGCCGGGGCGTTCTCGATGGGCACCGGGGAGTACCTGTCGGTGACGAACCAGAACGAGCTGGTGCACGCCGAGGTCGCCACCGAACGCACGATGCACGCCCGGTTCCCGGCCGCCGAGCAGGCGGAGCTGGCGGACACGTTCGCCGGCTACGGCGCCGACCCCGAGACCGCG
>JBKQQQ010000220.1:0-16727 GCA_052144275.1 Streptosporangiaceae bacterium | reverse complement strand
GCGGGTCAGGCTTGTCTGAAGAGTCCTAGTTCCGAACGCCAGCGAGCTGCGGTCTCGGGATCAAGGTCCGCCTCTTCGAGTTGCTCATCGATGGCCTGGCGAAGCTCCTCCTGCCCGCTCCATTGGGCGGCGAGAAGCTCCTGCAAGCTCGTCAGGCTCTCCGGGTCCCCTAGTTGCAGCAGATAGGTGGCGACCTCGATCGCGCCCGCGACGCTAGGGGCGCGTTGCGGATCATAGGCCAGCCGATCGATCCGGGTCCGCAGCCAGCGGCTCCGGATATTTCTGCGTCCCCCTAGCTCGGGGAGGCTTTCGCGGCTATAGGGGGCGGTACCTGTAGCTTCGTCCCCGGGCTCGGTTCTGCGGCGCGGGGAGGTATCGGGGTGTACATCGGTATAACTATCCGAGTCATCGTCGCGGTAAGGAACCGGTTCGCCGTCTGACACATCAGCTCGGCCACTGTCGGAAAGAGCACTGATCATGACGGCCATTTGAATGGCCGGATCGTCGGTGGCCTCGAAGAGTGCGTCCAGGAATTCCGCCGGCGGCGGATCCGCCCGCTCGCAGCGCCATTGCAGGTACCAAGGCCAGGCGCAAGCTGGCAGCGAATCAACATCGTCCGGTTCGAGCGCAAGCTCGGCAAATGAAGCGGCGAATGCCGGGTCCTCCGCCAACAGCTGATTGAACCGCAGCGAATACTCCTCGTTGACTTCAGTACCGTACAATGGATTCGTCATACGATCCAGGAAACTTTCGGCAATCGCTAGGAGCGCTTTCATGAGCCTATCCTTACGATCCGACCCGCATAGTACGCCTGCCTGAACTCGTTGGCGAGATCGGCGGGCCGGGTACTGGCGAGGTTGAGGAGCCCGGCGCGGTGGATGCCCCCCATACGGTCCTCAAATTCCTCCTCAACCACCACCGTCAGGCGGGCGTCCATGAACCTGTCGCTGAAACCCGTAGCAATGCCATGCGCCGGCGGTTGCCTCCAGTCGGTCACGGCCATCCACACGTCTGATACCGTCTTGGTGTACCGAGGGTTGGATTGGTCCGGACGGAAGAGCACGCAGTCGATGCCGTACCTAAGGCGGAACTTATCGCGGAGCATCTGGCTGATGTACGCGGACTGGGCCGTGAGCACGAATCGTCGGTACAGCGGCTGCGCTTGCAACCAGCTCATATAAAGCTTCTGGTTCGCCACGATGGTCGCGTCGAAAGTACGCCGCCAGTTATCAGGATTGAACCCGGCAATCACTCCCACCCTCCCGAAAATCGCGGTGGACAACGGGAAAGCGAGCGGAGTGACGTAGGTAGCCCGGCCCCAGGTAAATCCAGGCGTCTCGGAGATCTTGAGCTTTTGTCCGGGCTGATGATAGGAAGTCGAAAACTTGGCGGGAATATACTTGATTACCAAAGCCGGGGCCAGGCCGCCAACGCCGATATCAAGAATCTGCTGCGGGAAAGCTCCCACTGCCGCGCGGATCTTGTCGTCGAGGTCGTGACTGACCGGGCCGCTCATGCCGGGGTCCCGAAGTTATTCATGGAACGCTCCACGATGCTCCACACGGTTCCTTGGTCCATGCTCGCCGTCAGCGGTACAAATAGTGGCGTCGGACGAAGAGGCTCCCCCGAGGGCGAGGCAAGGTGCCGGTTGAGGCACCAGGCCGGCCGTGCCGTCCTCACGGGCCAGCTTGCGTCGGTGTTGACGTTAACAATCGATCCGGCCGCGATGGCCAGGTTCTGCACCCCGTTGAGAGTCTCCTGCTCGAAGACGAGCCCAGTCTCGATGAGCACCTCGGTATCCGCCTCCGCGGCTAGTAGTTCGGCCAGGATGCCGTAGCGCGCCCCGGTCACCGCCTTCATGGAAGTGAGCTGGGCCGTCAGGGACCGGGACTCCTGCCTGGTCCGGCCGGGCCGATCGATGCCTCGGGTGGGATCGTCCGAGCTGGTGCCCCAGGCCCGGACAGTGATCCGTCCGGCTCTGCAGTGTCCCGCGAGAGCGGCGGCACCCGTGACGCGACGCATTCCGAGCGCCGCGGGGTTGCGCAGCACCACCTGGGACCGAGCCGACGGTGTTATTCCGGACGTCGCCAGGATCGCGATCGCGCCGCCGACCCGCTCGTCGGCGAGCTCACCGAACCAGGCCCGCATCCTGGTCATGATCTGCTCGACCGGTGCGGTGATGAGCGTCGGCCGTTCGGAATCCAGCGAGGCGCGGTACTCGGCTGCGGTCTCGACCCACCTAGGTCGCCGAGCGCCCGGCCCGCCCGGCCGCGCCGTCATGGACCTGCCCGGTTCGTCGCTCGCCGGCCTGAAGACCCTCAGGTCGACTAGTTCGTAACGGGACGGATTGGCCCAAAATCGCGGGTCTAGCTGGTGGGCTATCGAGCTGTGGACAGCCAGCTGGCCGCGCCATTCGGTGAGGAGCCAGCGCTGATCCGGAGGCGGTACGGTCGGCAGCAGCGCCGCGCTGCGTACTTGCCCGGCCGCGAGCGCCGTCGCGAGCGGGGCTTCGATCTTGTGGAAACCTGCCCACGAGATCCACAGATCGGGGCGCTCCTCGCCGCGGACCAGGCGTAGCCGGTCGGCAAGCTCCAGGGTCTCCGCGAGGTCAGCCGGAGGCGGGTCGTCGAACGCGTACACGATCACGTAGTGCGCCATGACCGCCTCGCGGCTCGTGCGCGTACCTGCCGGCGCGGCACGCGTTTCCGCATCCGGCGCCAGAGGACAAACGTGGCCAGCGCGGCATAGCTGGTAGCCAGGACCGCGAGCGCGACCAGGTCGATCGTCCATTGCCCGGACGTGTGCTGCCATAGAGCATCGGGCGGCTTGTGCGGTGGCAGGCTGATCCGGTCCAGGTCCACCGAGGAAGCGGCGGCGGCCAGGCCCCAGCGGTCTGGGAGCAGGACGGCCAACGCGTTCAAGCCGGGGGATAGCTGGGCCGTCACGCCGTTCAGCGCGATCTGCGTGATCGAGGTAAGGGTGACAAGCGCGACGGCCTGCTCTAGCTTCCTCGCGACCGAGGAGATGAGCAGGCCGAGGGACATCGCGGTGACGGTGAGCGCGGCCAGGTCGACGAACAGCTCGGCGAACGGCGGAAAGACATTGGAGTAGGCCGGGCCGGGACGCCGTGCTACGAAGGCAGCCGTCATCAGCGCGGCCTCAATCACGGCTACGGCCGCGAAGACCAGCCATTTAGAAAGGATCACCGCGGGCAGGATCACGCCGGTCCGGTGCTCCCGGCGAATGATCGGGAAGTCGGAAACCAGGTCCCCGTAGGTGAGAGCCTGTCCGCTGAGCATTGCTAGCGTGGTGAGGACGCTGAGCGCGATATTGCCCGCCGGGCCAGGTCTCGCGCCGAGGCCGGAACCCGGAGTGATCTGTGCGGCCAGGATGGCCGCTATCACCACGACCAGGAATGGCAGTAGCGCCACCACGGTGGCACGTAGCGTCTGGCCGGAATTGTCGGTCTTACCACGGACTCGCAGGAGCGTGGCCTGCCGCCTGATCAGCGTCCATAGCTGCGGCCGGAACACCCGAACCGAGCCGTGACGTACTCGATGCGGGCTGCGCATTCCCGCCCCGCGCGTCGTAGCCTGCGACGCTGCGGCGGTGGCCTCTCTACGCGCCTCCTCAACTTCCCCGCTGCACTGGTATTCCTGCGCCTTTACGTCCTGCCAGGAGCCGGGCTCGTCGTCGACGAGCTTATCCATCAGGTCGGCATACCACCGCACGCCGAAGCGTCGGAGGACTCGGTGCGGCGGGCCAAGGAAGATCGGCCGTCCCTGGTCAGCTACGACCAGTACCTCGGTTGTAGCGGCCTTATGGCGGTCACGGAGATGGGTAGTGGCATGGGTGGTGACGATAACGGTATTGCCCTTGGCGGCATAGTCGCGCAGATGCGCCATGATCTCCCGGTCCATGCCCGGGTCGAGGCCGGAGGTGGGCTCATCCAGGATGAGGAGCTTGGGATCGCTGAGAAGCTCGATGGCGATCGACGCCCGACGGCGTTCTCCGCCCGACAGAGTGGACACGAGCTGGCCGAGCTTATCGTCGCTGAGCCGGAGTTCAGCGCAGACTTTCGCGATGGTCTTCTGCCGCTCGCGTTCGGGGCGCGGGTCGCGGAGGCGGGACGAGTACCTCAGCAGCTGGCGGACGGTGAGCGAGGAGTATAGGTCGGTCTCCTGCGGGACGTAGCCGAGCTGGTCGCTGATCTGCGCGGACCGGGTCCGCATGTCCAGGCCTTCGAGGAACAGCGAGCCGCCTTCGAGTGGCAGGTCGCCGATGAGCGCGTACAGCAGGGAGCTCTTGCCCGCTCCGGAGCGACCTAGGACGGCCAACAGCGTCTTCTTCCGCTGGACGAATGTCATGCCGGCCAGCCGCACCTTTTCCTTGGGCCGGCCCGAGAACCATCCACTCGATCGGCCAGGCGACTTGGCGTACAGATCACTGACAACCAGCTTGACCGGGCCGAGCGGGGTGACCTCGAGTTCGGCGCAACCCTCCCCGACGTAGTAGCGGCGGTGGGCGAAATCGAAATAGTCCGCTGGCGCCAGCAGGTCCGACTTCACCGTCACCCCGAACCGGTAAGGGCCGTGGCCGTACCCGAAATCACGCAGCCGCAGCCGGTCGGCGCCCTCCCGGGTTAGCGTGAAGTGCAATGGCCCGGTACCGGGTGCACTGATCACGAAGTCCACCAGCTTCGGGTCCGAGCCGAAGGCGGTCACCGAGTCCTTGAGGGGTAGGACCTCGGAAGGCTCGTACTCGCCTTCCTCCCCCTCTCCTGGCTCTGGCCCGTCATCCTTGACGGGAGACGGCGGCGCGGGCGTGGGCGTGGTTACCCTCGCTTCCGGCGGGATCCAGCCGGGCAGGAACGACGGGACGATCAAGTGCGCGCCCACCCACGCGCCGTCGGGATGCACCCGGATCAGGCTGCGGAGGTAGCAGTCCAGCCGGCGGTGGATGTACTCGTGGAAGCGGAGGACCCGGCTGGTGGCGACCTGTAGCTCCCGCCGGTCGGCTTCCTTCGCCTTCGCGAGCTCGCCCTCGGCCCGCCCGATCTCGGCGATGATGCTGTCCAGCGTCAGCCGGGCGGCGTTAGCCCGCCGCCGTTGCTCGGTCTGCCGCCGCTGGATGACGACTTGCTCGGCCCGGTCGAGGTCTCCGATCCGCCGCCACGTCTTGTCTTCTGCAGAAAGCGGGCGGCGGATCTCGGCTAGCTGGCGTTCCACGTCAGCGCGGTGAGCGTACAGCTGGTCCAGCCGGGCCGTTAGGCCGGCGATCCGTTCGGGTGCATCGTCGCGTGCCCGCTCGTAACGGAGCCGCTCGTGCTCGAAGACCTCCTGAGCTAGCCGAATGAGCATCTCGCGGTGCGGCGTGGTGACGTGCTCGGTGGGCGCGTCACGGTCCGGGATCCAGGCTCGACCATCCCGCCAGCCGTGATACCAGTCCGCGAACCGCGTGCCGGGCGGGTACCGGATCGGCATCATGTGCATTTCGGCAGCTGCACGATGACCTCACGATCTTGCTCGGCAGGGCCGGGCACCAGCACGCCTCCGGCGCCGACGTCGGGTACCCGGCCCGGCCAGTGCGAGCCGTCGCCCACGGTGGTGATCCGGCTGGCCGGGATTCCCATCGAGACCAGGACCGACTCGACGGCCTGGGCCCGCTGCTGCGAGAGCGGATTGTTCAACGCGTCACCTCCTTCGGAGGAGGTGCTGCCGATCAGCGTGATGTGCTCGCTGCCCTGCTTGAGCTTGTTGGCCAGCTGCTGCAGCGTCGCCTGCGCCGTAGACGGATCCCGGAACGTGGCCGTTCCGACGACGAAGCCGACGGTGCCAGAATCGCTCAGCACGATGGTGCCGCAGTTGTTGAAGGGGGGCGTCGTCGGCGGCGTGACCACGGCCACCGGCGGCAAGCCCGCGCCTTCCGATTGCGTGTTGCCCACCGTGTCCGCCGTGACACAGCCGCCGCCGGCCTTAATGATGGCCTCCCACTGGTTGACGACGTTGTTGCGCTGCGCGTCGTTGAGCGAGGGCTGCGGGGATGCGGTGTATCCGAACCCAGCCAGCAGCACATGACGGCCCTTCAGATCCGGCAGCAGGTTCTGCTGCTTGAGGAAGGCGACCACATCGCTTGGCGGGGACATCATGAGGCCCGGATCCTGGTACTTAAGCGGCGCCGCCGTCTGCAGGCCGGAGTCGATGACGATGATGTTGCCGTTCGGTCCGGTGGCCGACGCAGCCAGGCTTAGCGCGGTGAGCAGATCCGCTTGCGGGACCTGAGCCCGGAGCGTGCTCTGGAGTATGGGGTTGACGTAATCCCTGAGGTAGGTAGCAACATCCCGGCTGCGGGCCGAGGAATTCTTGTCGCTGGTGGTGAACGTAGGTGGCGTGAAGATCCTCGGCTGGCCGTCGATCCTGATCAGCGAGATCTGCTCTCCGGCGTTAGCGGTGCTCTCGAGCAGCGGAGTGACGACGGAGGGGTATTGCGTCGTCGGCACGTTCGACCGCATGCCTATCGCCAGCGCCAGCGGAGCGGGCGCATTCGTCAGGCAGGTGGCAAGCGGAGACGACGAAGATGAGGACGGCGAGCAGCCTGCGAGTCCTGTCACCACCACGACGACGGCAATCGTGGCGCAGGTCGGACGGGAGAAATAGGAACGGATAGATCTCATCCACTGCCTCCGGGTCGGCCCGCGCCTAGTTCGGGAAGGGACGGTAGGTGTATGGTCGGGCGTCGTCCTCGAGGAACGCGTCGGTGGCGGACGCGTTCCGCATACGCTTGGCAAGCTCCAGGCGTGCCTGCTGTTTCAATTCCGCCGCGAGCGCATGCCGAGCCTGTTCCGCCTCGTCGCGGACTCGCTTGGCGGCTGTTATCTGGTCAGCGAAAAACTCCCGCTCGGCTTCGGCGAGCCGCAACCGACGAGCGGAGATGGCATGTCTCTCGGCAGCCGCACGATGCTCCCGCACGGCACGTGCGAACGCGGGGCGTAGCGGATTGTGGCTCAGGTAGCTGCCGATCATGGCGACAGCTCCGGTGGCCACATAGAGACCGGCGAATATAGCCGCGCCAGCCAGCGTCCCTTGCGGATTGGACACCGAGACTGATGCCGAGGAAGATGAGCCGCCTGGCAGTTGATAGCCGCTGCCGCTGCCGCTGCCGCTTCTCAGCCGAACCAGGAACGCCAGGAGGCCGAGCAGGCCCCATACACTAATGACGATGATGATCTTATAATTCTGAATCCATTTCGCCCCCGCCCTGCGGTCGCGGAGCATGGTCCCGGCGAAGTGAGCCAGGATGAGAGCAACTCCGGTGAAGCCGATGACCAGGACAATTACCAGGGCCTCGTTAAGATCCCCCTGAACCAGCAGGACCACTTGATAAAAGGCGGTGATATCGGCGGCGGCCGCGATCAGAAGAGCGAGCAGATAGATATGGCCACTGCGGGGACGCCCGGCCAGCAACGTCGGATCGGCATGGCCGGGTTCGGTCCAGCCCGGCTTTTCGTGCTCACCGCGCAGCCTGGTCGCGGCTACATTGCGGGCCGTCTCGGTCTCGATGACTCGATGGGTGTCCGGTGACTGCAGTGACATCTCCTGCGCGACGGTCGCATCCGCATGGTTCATGTCGAACTTCAAGCCCGCCAGGTGCTGGGCGAACTCGCTGTTCACCTGGGCGATCCACTGGTCTGTCTTGGCGTTGATCGCGTTGTCGAGTACATAACCGAGTGCCTCGTCGACCGCGGCGGGTACGAGAGTGGCGGCCTGGTCGATGACCCATCTGGTGGCGGCGGCCTCATCGACCGGAGTCGGCCTGAACGGCGCCGGCTCAGGCCTGGTCTCGGCGGCCAGGTGCCCGCCGCGCGCGACTATCCGCCGATACCTACGGCTATGCCACCAGGCCAGTAGTCCAGGAGGCCGCTCCCCGTAAGCGGCAGCACGACGGGCCCGTCGGCCCGGGCGCGATTGTGACATCAGGGCCCCTCTTTCTCGGCCTCGGTTCGCAGCAGCCACTCGGGCAGTTGAGGACCGGCCAGTTCCAGCATCTCCATGACCGCCGGGCCGTTCTCATGCTTCCGGACGAGCGAACGCAGATAGGTGGCCTCACGCCGCGCGTAGTAATACGCCACCTGCCAGCCCGCCGCCTGTGCGATCTTGAAATGGTCTTCGATGACCATGCGGGCTTGTTCGACCTCCAGGTGAGCCGCATGAAATCGGGCGGTCGCTGTCCGCAGTTTTTCTTCCGCCTCGAACCGGGCCAGCCGGTGCCTGCCCTCTCGCCTCTCCCGGAGCATGTCCGCAGGCCATTTCTGCTCGTCCCGCTCAGCTGGACCCCGTCGGCCGAGCTCTTGTTCCGTGAGTGGTGTAGACGTCTCCTTCAGTCGGCTGTCCGCGTACTCCATGTCAGTAGCGAGCGGCTGACAGCGGGCCTGCGCCCCGTTAAGCTCGCGGTGAAGCTGAGCATGGGCGGTTCCGTACCAGGCAAATTCTCGGGCGAGCTGTTCGTTGCGAAGGGCCCGCAGTCCGATCAGGTACGGAGTAACCAGCCGGGTAATCGCAGCATCCTCGGGCAGCGCCACAGTCGCATGCTCAAGTGACGGCTTGGTGTCGGCGGTGACCTTCGCGTGGCCGGCCATTTCCGGCGGCACCCGGGGGATGCCCTTCCTCGCGTCCCGGCGACCGGCCAGAAAGTCCGACCAGCGATCACGCAGTCGATAGCGACGCGGCTGCTCCGGCAGAGCAATCCACGCGTCTCGACCTGCCACGCGTTCCTCCAGGGAGCAAAATCCCGCAGTTTTTACGTTGCGAGAAAGGCTGACGACTTATGTTCTGGTGTGTCCAATGCAGCGGACACAGGGAAACAAGGTCGACCAATGTTGCCGGTTAAACGATTAGACGGGTGTCTGCCTGGGGGCAGCCGGATGGTTGCCCCGAGCCCCGAAGCAGGCGACGGTGCAGGCTTCCTCGGACAGGCCACCAGATAGCCAGGCTTGGCAGTTGGCCATGGGCGACCCGCGAATGGCCGCTGCCGGCCCGGCAATCATTAAGCAGGCAGGCAAGCCGCAACGGAGGCACTCGCAGAAAAGCATCATCCCACCCCACCCTTGCACGGCCACTAGCTCCGACCCTCATGTCTAGCCGGGGCGAGCCCGTGACTGATGAGCCGGAGATGATAACGCGGTCAAGAACACTCGTCCCTGACGTCCAGGTCTGTACTTGCGCGCGCGGGCAAGCGTCTCCCACACCTGCCTACGAATCATATAAGGCTGTGAATACTCTGCGATTATTCAACGGTTTTACCGGTGACTTGTCAAGCCGTCTGGTACGAAACCCGATAAAGAGGATATAAGGGTCTGGACGGCGGCGGTTCAGAGGCCAGCGGAATCGAGATCGATGCTGGACGCGACATCGACGGGCTGCTGCTGTGCGGCGAGCCAGGGACGAGCATTTTCTCCCGAACGGACCGGGTTCGTGCCTCGGCCCGGCAAGCCCTGGCCGGACGGATTCAGCGGCCCGGCGAGGACCAGCGCTCCGCCCTGGACACGTACCACATGCTCGCGCTGGTCATCGCGGAGCAAGGCAGGTACGCCGAAGCCGAGCAGATGCTGCGCCACGCCCTGGCCGGCCGCGAACGAGTACTCGGCCGCCAGCATCCCGATACTCAGATCACCCGCCAAGCCCTGGAACAGCTGGTCAGCTCACCTGGGCGAGCCGGAACGCGGCCGGAGCGGAAGGTGAGCCGCGGGTGGTTCGGGTGGGCGCGCAGGCTCGGCGGGCCATGGCGACGCTCGCGCCCGCGGTGATGTCACAGTACGTAATCATGACGATGCGCTTACGGATGCCGCGCATCCCCACCGTCCACCCGCCCCAGCGGAACAATCGTCACATCTCGTGTGCAGCCGGACACACGGTGCTAACGGGACTGATGTTACTGCGGTTAAAACTTGGGGACATCATGACGGCACAGGCACAGGCACAGGCACAGGCACAGGCGCAGGCGCACGACACCGTCACCGCGGCGAAGGCGAAGCCGCCGCGACGCGCCGACACGGCAGCGGTGCGGCTCAGCCAGCGCGACATCGACGGGCTGCTGCTCTGCGGCGAGCACTACGGGGTCCCGTACGACCTGCTCGCCGAGGCGCTGCGCGTCCACTCGAAGCGGCTGGAAAAGATCACGGCCCGGTGGCGCCACGCCGGGTACGTCGCCACCGGGCGGCTCGGCCCGGGCCCGGGCTGGTGCTGGCTGACCAGGGACGGGATGACCGCGACCGGGCTCGGCTTCCCCGCGACCCGCCCGGCGCTGGCCCGGCTGGCGCACATCCGCGCGGTGCTGGCCGCCCGGCTGTGGCTGGCCGCCGGGCAGACCTGGGCGGACGGCCGGGCGTGGTGGCATTCCGAACGGCGGCTGCGCGCCGACCAGCCCGCGGCCGGCCGCCGCGAGCACGTGCCGGACGCCGAGATCCACTGGCCCAGCATCGACGGCAGCCCGTACGCGGGGCAGGTCTGGGCGATCGAGGTCGAGCTGACCCCCAAGCCGGTCGCCCGGACCGCCGGCATCATGGCGGGGCTGCTGTCCCCCATGCGGTACGCCACGGTCGTGTACCTGACCGCCCCGGCCGCCCGCCCGGTGGTGCTGCGGGCCGCGGCCTCGCTTCCGCCCGGGGAGCAGGCCAGGGTCGCGGTCCGGGATCTGCCGACCGCCGCGTTCACCCCGGAGCCGCGGCGAGAGGCGCCGCGGGAGGCGCGGCGGGAGCCGCGGCGATGAGCGTCTGGGCCTGGCTCAAGCTGACCATGTGCCTGTGGCTGCTGCGCAAGCTGGTCAAGCTGACCGGGTGGCTGCTGCTGGCCGCGATCGCGGTCGCCGCGTGGCCGGTGACGCTGGTGGCGGCCGCCGGGTACGCCGCGGCGTGGCTGCGCGGCTGGCCCCCGGTCCGGCTGAGCCGCGCCGCCGCCGCCTGCCTGCTGCCGGTCACCACCGTGTGGCTCGTGGCCGAAGCGATCCGGCATCCCGCCTGGCAGGCTGTCGCGCTGGCCCCCGTCCGGGACTGGGCGCACGGCTGGCGCCACCTCACCGGCCTCGGGGTGACCCGGACGTTCCTGCTGGTGGCCCCGGCCGCTATCCCGGCCGGGCTGGGGCTGGCCGCGCTGGCGTGGGCGTGGCGGAACTACGCGGTGAGCGCGGGGATCGGCGGCTGGCTCGCCTCCGCGCCGATCACGTTCGACGCCCGCCAGTGGAAACGCCAGGTCCGGACGGCCAGAGGCCAGACGGCCGCCCCGGGCAGCGTCCCGCTGCTGGCCAAGGGCGGGCGGATCCCGGTCGGCGGCACCATCCGCACCGTCGGGCACCGCTGGCACCCGGTGTTCGCCGTCCCGCACGCGGCGTGCGCCCGGCACATGGTGATCGTCGGCGCGACCGGCAGCGGGAAGACGAACCTGATGATGCGGCTGTGGGCCGGCTGGTTCACCGCCGCCCTGGCCGCGGCCCGGGCCGGCCGCGGCCGGCGGCCGCTGCTGGTGGTGCTGGACTGCAAGGGCGGCCGCGACGCCCGGACCAAGGCGGACCGCACCCGCCGCCTGCTGTACGGCGCCGGTGCCCGCCGGGTCGCGATCTGGCCCGACGAGGCCAGGCTGGCCTTGTGGGATCTTCCGCCGAACGACCTGGCGGTCCTGCTTTACCAGATGATCGACAGCGGCACCGGGGCGGCCGCCTACTACGCCGACATCATGCAGGCCGTCCTGTTTCTCGCCATCATGGCGCCCGGCGGGCCGCCGCTGAACGCGGCCGGGTTCACTGATCGCCTGGACGTTAGGTGGCTACAGCGCGCCTGGGGGGACGGCCTGCACGCGGAGGAACTGGCCCGGGTGCGCGGCGCGGCCCGGCACCTGCCCGACATCCAGCTGCGGTTCGCCACCCTGCTCGGGCGGCTCGGCCCGGCGCTGGACGGCCCGGGGAGCCTGGCCGACGCCGACGCGTGGTACTTCATCCTGGAAGGCACCCGCGAGCCGTCGGTCGCCGAGGCCCAGGCCATGGCCATCACCGAACTGGCCGCCCGCGCCGTCACCGATACCGTCGCCGAGCCCCGCGCGATGCTGCTCGCCGCCGACGACTACAGCGCCGTGTCCCGGCGCGTGCCGCTGTCCAACCTGTACGAGCGCGGCCGGTCGCTGGGCATCGGCGTGCAGGTCTCCGCCCAGACCTGGCAGGGTCTCGGCGCCACCGAGGACGAGCGGTACCGGATCGCGGCCACCGCCGACGGCGGGGTCTGGGTCATGAACACCCCGTACCCCGAGCCGCTGGCCGCGCTGGCCGGGCACCGCCGGGTGCTGCAGACCGCGCACGAGCTGGTCGGCGCCACCTGGGGCGACCGGGGCACCACCCACCAGGCGCGGGCCTGGACCGCCGACCCCGACCTGATCCGCCGCCTGCACGTCGGGCAGGCCTGCTACATCCACCGGGGCGCGGCCACCTTCGTCCAGGTCGCCCGGCCGCGGCCTTCGCCGCTGAGCCTGCTGCCCGCGCGGGCCCCGGTCGACCTGCCCGCCCCCCGCCGGGAAGCCGCGCCTAGGGTGTCCGGGTCCGAGCCGATCCCGGCCAACCTCGACGACGTCCTCGGACCCGGAGGTCCCCAGTGGCCGTGAACCCGTTCGACGCGCTCGGCCTGCCGGCCCGGCCCGACCTGACCGACGAGCAGGTCCGCGCCGCCTGGCGCGCGATCGCCGCCGCCACCCACCCCGACCGGCGCGACGGCGGGGACGTCGCCCGCTACACCAAAGCCACCGCCGCCTACGCCGTGCTGCGCACGCCCTGGGGCCGCAGCGAGGCCTTCGCCGACCTCAGCCTGGCGGCGGACGACACCTCTCCCCTGCCGGCCGTCCCGCTGCCGGCCGTCGATGGCGCCGCCCCGGAGCCCGCCGGCCGGCCGTCCCGGCCCGGCCAGCCGTCCCGGCCAGTTCGGCCGCGGGACCTGCTCGCCGCCGTTGGGCAACTGCCCGCCCGGATCCGTCACGGCCGCCCGCGCCGCCTGCTCATCCGCGCCGCCGCCGCTTCCCTGCTGTCCCTGGGCGTGCTGCACCTGATCCCAGGCCAGCCCGCCGCCCCCGCCCTGGTCACCGGCCTGATCACCTGGTTCCTGCTGACCGGCTGCTCAGACCTGGCCCCGCCGGCGCGGTAACCGGCACACGCTCCTCCAGCCGTGCCAGGGCGGCGGGAGGCCGGTGCTTCGAATGACATTGGCTATACGAGTCCGGTCCGGGATCCTGCCGACGCCGATCATATTAGCGGGGTGGTTCTTGTCGGTGCCACGGAGAGAACTGGCAGGGCCTCTAGACGGTTCGTGTCGTCCGGGCTTACCGTACGGATATGAGGCCGGTGAGCCAGGCCTCTGGTTGGTGCGCGCTATGCGCAGGGGGTGGGGATACGTGCTGCAGCAATTTCGTTACCCTTTCTGCTGGCCTGTCATTTTCGCAGACACCGGCGGCAGGACGTTCGCATGGCGTTCGCCCATGGAGCGTGACAGAACCTGGTAACTGATGGAGGGGTGGGGTCAGGTGGGAGCGGATAAGTCCGGCATTGGTCAACTAGTGAGATCCCTGCCACGTCATTGGCGGGGACTCGTGGGATCCGTGCTGATTTTGGGTGTGTTCCTGTTTATACCCGTGTGGCTGCTAGTCAACAATTACCTCGATTCGGGCGGAAATGTGAGCCTGCCGAACAGCGCCGGTCTTGGCGCGCCAAGATATAATTACTTCGGCAGCCCGGTTGAGGTATACACGCCTGGCAACGGTAACAGCGATCTCTGCGTGACCTTCGAGTTCCTAGGCGTGAATCAAGCCACTTCCCAGACTGATTTCGGTGTCCTAGTCGGGCTGACCAGCTCAGGCAAGCAGATGATCGAGCACGATCTCGGGAAGCTAAAGCATCCGCCTAAGACGGGAACGCTGCTACTCAGCAGTAAGAGCGGCCTGAGCAATTTCCCGGTATCCTTGTCTATCTCGTCTCTGGAGAACTCCCCTGCGGTCAGCTGCAGCAGCAACGGCAACATCCTGATGTCGCAGCTGGACCAGGATTCGGGGGTCCGGCTTTCGCTGCAGGTCTTTACGCTGGGAACGCCTCGGGCGTTTCCAGATGACTGGTATGAGCTGGACGACGCAGTCAGCGTTACGATCCCGGATACGCAGCAGCTTAATCCGTCGCTGATAATGACGTCCCGCGACGAGGATTACGCGGTGTCAGCAAGCGTCTATAAGCCAGCTGCAACAGTGAATGCAGGGCCAGATATACTTGAGTTCACGATACGCCGCCCGCCGCTGGTGATTTGGTACACCTACATCATTGCCGCGATGCCATTCCTGCTACTGCTACCGGTGTTCGTCCTGAAATACATCCGCCGCGGAGACGGTCCTGCGCCTTCCGAAGTGGCTTTCGGTATCGCCGCCGTTTTGGTGGCGATACTTCCTCTGCACGCAGTTCTGGTACCGGCTTTGCTGCCAAACACGACGCGGCTGGACATTTATTTTGGCCTGGGGATTGCCTTTTTGGTTGCGGCGTCAATCATCTGGGTAGTGGGCAGTTCCGCGGCGAGCCCGGCAAAGCAGCAGCAGGGTAACGTCCCGCCCGCCGGGAACCACAACGCCGGAGGGCCGCCAGCCTCCCTGCAGGACAGCCACGGCCCCCCGGCGCCAGCTGAGACGTGACGCGCGTAACCCGTGTGACAGCCCTGCTTTCCGGCTGAACACCACCCGGTCGAACTCGACGCCCTGCTGGTTGATGGCCCGCAACGACATCGTCGTCGTGCCGCCCGGGTGGGCCGGCACGACGTCCAGGGCGATGAAGGCGTAGTCGCGGTAACGGGCCTGCGACCAGTCGATGGTCTCGTAGAGATCCGTGAAGTTCTTCTGGCTCACGTACGGTCCGGTCCCGGCCGACTGGTCGCCGGGGACCACGTTGCTGTTGCCCGGGTCGCTGGTGTCCACGCCGGCGATGAAGTTCCGGTCGACCTCGGCGGGACCGCCCCAGGCGTAGCGGGGCCGGCCGGCGGAGCCGACCACGACGTAGGTGGTGCCGTCGGTAGCCGGGTGGACCACGGCGGCCTCGCGCGGCGAGCGGGAGACCGCCTGGACGGACGACTTCCCGAAGTTGGTGGCGGCGTCGTAGCGGATGGGGTTGGTCCGCTCGTAGAGGTGGTTGTGGCCCTGGACGGCCAGGTCGACCTGGTACTCCGCGAACAGCGGGGCCAGAGTCGAGCGCACCCCGCCGTCGGAGGAGTGGCTCGAGCAGGTGGAGAAGGCACAGTGGTGGAAGAAGGCCACGATGAAGTCGATGGCGGGATCGGCGCGGAACTCCGCCAGCCGCTGCTTCAACCAGGCAGCCTGGGTCCCGTGGCTGTAGCCGAGCAGGCCCTGGATCTCGTAGCTGAGCTCGTTCGCGTCGACGCTGACGATCGCCACGTTGCTGTAGGTGAAGCTGTACACCGACGGGCACTTGCTCGGGCCGTTCCTGGGCAGGTCCAGCCGCTGAGCATGGCCGCCGTAGCCGATGGAGCCGTAGTAGCTCCTCGTCACGGCGTCGGCGTCCAGTGCCGCGCTGAACAGCTCGACGTCGTGGTTGCCGGTCGCGAACATCCACGGCGTGGACGCCGAGCTGGGCTCGATCGTGCTCAGGTAGCTGGTCCACACGTAGGGGTCGAAGTCGTCCCAGCCGCCGCTGTTGGGTGGCGGTGGCGGGGTATTGGTGTTGCCCGGCTGGGTGCCGCCGATGCCGGCCGGGTTGATGATAGCCACCGCGTTGCCGCTGGGGTTGGCGTAACAGATGTCCCCGGCTAGCAGGTTGAACCTGGTCGGGGTGTGGTTCAGCGGGTTGCGGACCTTCGTGATCTGGCTAACCAGCGCGGCGACGGGAGAGATGTCGGTCGGTGCGGTGGTCGACGTGGGGTTGTAGTGGTCGGGGTCGGACGGGTCGTAGTAGTCATCGGTGATGTGCGACGAGGACTCCGGCTGCAGCGAGTCGGCGTTGTCGAGGGTCAGGCCGGTCCCGGGCTTACCGGTGATGCCCTGGTCCCCGTAGGCGGTGAAGGTGAACGGCTGGCGGGCCTGCGGGTCCGGCGCGGTGGTGAAGGTGGCGTCGGGCGTGAGACCGGTCTGCCGCCCCGCCGAGTAGACAAAGCGGTAGTGGTACGTCTGGCCTGGCCGCAGGTCGTCGAGGTGGGCGTGCACGTAGAACTGGGTGGCGTTGAGCAGGTCGTTCGCAGACGCCTGGACCGGTCCGTACGGATTGCCGTTCCACACCGGTACGTGGGTCACCAGCTCCCGCAGCTCGGCGGTGGCCACCGCCCCGTAGGACGGGTCGGTGCCGTACTCCACGCGGACCCTGATGCCCGACGGCACCGCGTTGTACGTGTTCAGGTTGAACAGCTGGCCGGCGACCGCCATCTGATGCTGAGGGTCGGCCCCGAAGGCCAGGTGCCGGCCGTTCACGACGAAGCCTCCCGCGACCGTCCCGGTGCTGGCCAGCTGGTCGGCAAAGGCGGGTGAGCCGTACCCGTTGCCGAGCAGGAATACTGCCCCCGCGGCACCCACGCCGGTTTTCAGCATGTTCCGGCGGCTGATCACGCTCCGGCGCAGCTGCTGCTGAAGGAACTCGTGCTGCTCCTGAGCGAAGGCAGGCGGGCGCTGCTGGGATCCACGGGAATCTGAAGGAGGCATGGCGCGATCGTGTACAAGCGGGTCGAC
>JBKQQQ010000219.1:0-7753 GCA_052144275.1 Streptosporangiaceae bacterium | reverse complement strand
TCGCTGTTCCCGACGGCGAAGATCTACTCCCCGCACGGGCAGACCTACGAGGCGGTGGACCGCAACCTGCTGCTGTCCTACAAGGAGTCCGAGAAGGGCCAGATCCTGCACGAGGGCATCAGCGAGTCCGGCGCGATGGGCTCGGTGATCGCCGCGGGCACCTCGTATGCCACGCACGGCACGCACATGATCCCGGTGTACGTGTTCTACTCGATGTTCGGCTGGCAGCGGACCGGCGACGAGATGTGGCTGCTCGGTGACCAGCTGGGGCGGGGTTTCCTGCTGGGGGCGACGGCCGGCCGGACGACCCTGACCGGCGAGGGCCTGCAGCACAACGACGGGCACTCGCTGCTGCTGGCTTCGGTCAGCGAGGCATGCGTGTCATACGACTGCGGGTGGGCGTTCGAGCTGGCCTACGTGATGCGGGACGCCCTGCGCCGGATGTACGAGGCCACCCCGGAGCACCCGGACGGCGAGAATATCTTCTACTACCTCACCGTCTACAACGAGCCGTACCCGCAGCCCGCGGAGCCTTCGGATTTCCCTGGCGGGACCGCGGGCCTGGAGGAGGGCATCCTGCGCGGGCTCTACCTGTACGCGCCCTCGGCCCCGGATTCGGCCCCGGCCTCGGCCCCGGACTCGGCCCCGGACTCGGATGGTTCCGGGCCGCGCGCCCAGATCCTGGCCTCCGGGGTGGCGGTGAAGCAGGCCCTGGCGGCCCAGGAAAAGCTCGCCGCGGACTGGGGAGTGACCGCCGACGTGTGGTCGGCTACGTCATGGACCGAACTGCGCCGGGATGCGCTGGCCTGCGAGTCGTTCAACATGCTGAACCCGGGTAAGCCGGCCCGGGTGCCGTATGTGACGTCAGTGCTTGCTGATGCTCCTGGTCCCGTGGTGGCGGTGTCCGACTGGATCAAGGCGGTGCCCGACCAGATCGCCCGCTGGGTGCCCGGCACGTTCACCTCGCTCGGCACCGACGGGTTCGGGTTCTCCGACACCCGCCCGGCGGCCCGGCGGTTCTTCCACGTGGACGCCGAATCCATCACGGTGGCGGTGCTGTGGGAACTGGCGCGCAGCGGCGCGGTGGACGCCAGCCTGCCGGGCCAGGCAATCACCAAGTACCAGCTGGACCTGCCGGTGAGCGAGGCGCTGTCCTAGCCGGGCTCGCTTAGTCTGGGGAAATGGCGGCGAAGCAGCAGGCCCGCAGGTCCAGGCCGCACGTGCACGAGGAGACCGTGCGGCGGATGGAGCGTGCGACCGGCACGCTCGGCACGGCTGCCATCGCCGCCATGGACGAACGGCTGCCGTGGTTCCGCAACATGTCGGCCGAGAACCGATCCTGGCTCGGCCTGGTCGCCCAGGCCGGCATCGCCGCGTTCCTCGACTGGATCAGGCACCCAGAGCGCAACCGGCCGGCGCTGACCGAGGTGTTCGGCACCGCACCGCGCGAACTGGCCCGCGCGGTCAGCCTGCAGCACGCGGTGGAGATGGTGCGGGTGATCATCGACGCGGTGGAATCCCAGGTCGACGAGCTCGCCGCGCCCGGCGACGAGAGGGAACTGCGCGAGGCGGTGCTGACCTACGCCAGGGAGATCGCGTTCAGCGCGGCGCAGGTGTACGCGCGGACGGCGGAGGCGCGGGGCGCGTGGGACGCCCGGCTCGAAGCGCTCGTGGTGGACTCGCTGGTCCGCGGGGAGGCCGAGGACTCACTGCACGCCTGGGCCTCGGCGCTGAACTGGTCGTCCTCCCCCGTCGCGGTGATCGTGGGCACGATCGGCGACGAGGACAGCCAAGGCGGGGCGGAGCCGCTCATCGAGGACATCCGCGCCCAGGCCAGGCGGGCCCGGCTCGACATGCTGGCCGGCGTGCAGGGAAACCGGCTGATCCTGGTCCTGGGCGGCGCCGACGACCCGATCGCCGCGGCCGAGCGGTTCGCCGGGCGGTTCGGGCCGGGCCCGGTGATCGCCGGACCGCTGGTCCGCGACCTGCGCGCCGCGTCGGTCTCCGCGCGCGCCGCGCTGGCCGCGCTGCGCGCGGCCCCCGCCTGGCCGGAGGCGCCCCGGCCGAGCGGGGCGGACGACCTGCTGCCCGAGCGTGCCCTGGACGGCGATCCCGACGCGAAGGCCGCGCTGATCAGCGACGTCTACGAGCCGCTGGCCGGCGGCGGTCACGCGCTGCTCGACACCCTCACCACCTATCTGGAGCAGGGCTCATCCCTGGAGGCCACGGCCCGGCTGCTGTTCGTCCACCCCAACACGGTCCGCTACCGGCTGCGCCGCGTGGCCGAGCTCACCGAGTACACGCCGTCGGCCGGACGGGACGGTTTCACCCTGTGGGTGGCCATCGTCCTCGGCCGCCTCGCCAGCAAGCACGGCTGAGGGGCCAGCGAGCCCAAGCGAGCGGACGGCACAGCGGCGGGTGACGTGATGATGACATCCGGATGAACGCTAGTTAGAGAGAATCTACAAAATTCCGACCGCCAACTTCGTACTGTTCGACATTCATGTGGCGGACTTCTACAGGGCACTGTAAGAGGATGCTGATCATGACCGCGCCCGGGCAGGGCGCGCAGACGCCGGGATTCCTGGCGCCCTGGCTGGAACTGCCCGGCGTCGCCGAACGCCTCGGGGCCGCCTCGGAGCTAGCGGGCTGTGACCTCATCAGGTTCGGCACCACGGCGGACGCCGACGAGATCAGGGACACCGCAGTGGCACAGCCGCTGCTCGTGGCGGCCGCGATCATCGCGGCCTCGGCCCTGTCCGGCAGTGACCCGGGTGACGTACCCGCCGACGCGGCCGCCGGGCACAGCGTCGGAGAGCTGGCCGCAGGGGTCATCGCCGGCGTGCTCAGCGCGGACGACGCGATGCGCCTGGTCCGGGTGCGCGGGACGGCCATGGCGGCGGCAGCGGCGGCCGAGCCGACCGGGATGACGGCCGTACTCGGCGGCGAGGCCGAGGCGGTGCTCGCGGCCATCGCGAGCACCGGCCTGACGCCGGCCAACGTCAACGGAGCCGGGCAGATCGTGGCCGCCGGGACGCTGGCGGATCTCGAAGCCTTCGCGGCCGCCCCGCCGGCCGGCGCACGGCTGCGCCCGCTGCAGGTGGCCGGCGCCTTCCACACCCGCCACATGGCGCCGGCCGTCGCGGCCCTGCGCGACGCGGCCGCCAGCGTCCCGGTCAGGGATCCGGCGATGACGCTGTTGTCCGACGCCGACGGCGCCGCCGTCACGACCGGCAAGGAATGGCTGGAACGCATCATCGCCCAGGTCGCCGCGCCGGTGCGCTGGGACCTGTGCATGCGGACCATGGCCGACCTCGGCGTGACCGCGGTCATCGAGCTGCCGCCGGCCGGCACCCTGACGGGCCTGGCCCGCCGGGCGCTGCCCGGCGTAGCGCAGCTGGCGATCAAGACCCCCGATCAGCTCGACGCCGCCCGTGAACTCATCGCGGAGCACCTCGCCGACTCCGACCGCCATAGCCACGGACACCTGCCGGAATGGCGGCTGATCGTGGCGCCCACGTCGGGAACGTTCCGCTCGCCGGCGGGGGGCGGCGACGCAGCCGCGACCGGGGCCATGGTCGCTCTCACCGCTGACCTCGGCACGGTCGTCGCGCGCGGCGGCCAGCGCGCGGTCGCGGCACCGTGGCCGGCGGAGATCATCGAATGGCTGGTGGAAGACGGGGATCCGGTCAGCGAGGGTCAGCCACTTGTCCGTGTCCAGCCCAGGGAAGGCGCATGACATCCCCCTTTGCCCCAGTCCGGTCCTTCACCCCGTTCCCGCCCGCCGCCGGCGCGCGGATCTTGTCCTTCGGCGGCCACCAGCCGGGTCACGTGGTCACCAACGATGATCTCGCCGCCCAGGTCGACACGAACGACGAGTGGATCCGCAGCCGGGTCGGCATCGTCAGCCGCCGGATTGCCGGACCCGACGAGAGCGTGACGGACATGGCGACCGTGGCCGGCGGCAAGGCGCTGGCCGGCAGCGGCCTGTCCCCCGCCGACATCGACTTGGTCATCGTGGCCACCTGCAGCACCGAGGCGTCGATACCGAACTCCTCCGCGGTGGTCGCTCACCGGCTCGGCATCGTCGCGCCAGGCGCGTATGACCTGAACGCCGCGTGCGCCGGCTTCTGCTACGCGCTGGCGAACGCCGCGGACTCGATCCGGGCGGGCACGGCCCGGCACGTGCTGGTGATCGGGGCGGAGAAGATGAGCGCGTGGATCGACTTCACCGACCGGTCCACCTCCATCATCTTCGCCGACGGAGCAGGCGCCGCGGTGGTCGGCCCGGTCGCCGACGGCGAACCGCCCGGCATCGGCCCGGTGGTGTGGGGCAGCGCCGGAGACCTGTCCCAGAACATCACGATCGCGGACCGCAACTCATCGCTGCGCCAGGAAGGCCAGGCGGTGTTCCGCTGGGCCACCACGGCCATGCACCCGATCGCGGCGCAGGCCTGCGAGCGAGCCGGAGTCGCGGTGAGCGACCTGGCGGCGTTCGTTCCCCACCAGGCGAACCTGCGGATCATCGAGGCCATCGCGCGCAAGCTCGGCGTGCCACGCGAGCGCGTGGCGGACGACATCGTGCACTCGGGCAACACGTCCTCGGCCTCGATCCCGCTGGCGCTGTCGCGGATGACCGAGCGCGGGGATCTCAAGCCGGGCTCTCCGGCGCTGCTGCTCGGATTCGGCGCGGGGCTGTGTTACGCGGCGCAGGTGATCACGGTACCCTAGCCGCGCCCTACCGAGCCGGCTGTTCCGGCCGGCCGGGACAGCCCGCCACTGGGCGGCAGACACCTGCGAACACTTCAGACAAGGAGCAGAAGGACATGAACGACCAGGAGATTCTTGCCGGGCTTGGTGAAATCGTCGAGGAGATCGCGGGCGTGCCCGCGGACGAGGTCACGCCGAGCAAGAGCTTCGTTGACGACCTGGACATCGACTCACTGTCGATGGTGGAGATCGCCGTCGCCGCGCAGGACAAGTTCGGCGTCGAGATCCCCGACGACCAGCTGAAGGACCTCAGCACCGTGCAGGACGTCGTGAACTTCGTCAGCAAGAACGCCGGAGGCTCGGCGTGACGGCAGGACGCGAGACGGTCGTCGTAACCGGGCTCGGCGCGACTACCCCGCTCGGCGGGGATGTCGCGTCGACCTGGTCGGCGATGCTGGAAGGGCGCAGCGGCGTGCGCCGGCTCACCCAGCCGTGGGCGGAGGACCTGCCGGTGCGCATCGCCGCGGAGGCCGCCGCCGACCCGGCAGAGGTCGTGGGCCGCGTGCAGGCGCGCCGGATGGACCGCTGCGAGCAGCTGGCAGTGGTGGCCGCGCGCGAGGCGTGGGCCAACGCGGGCACCCCCGACGTGGACCCCGAACGGCTCGGCGTGACCGTCACCAGCGGGATCGGCGGCATCGGGTCGACGCTGGCCGCGTACGACACGCTCAAGGAAAAAGGCTGGCAGCGCATCTCGCCGTACACGGTGCCGATGCTCATGCCGAACGGTTCGGCCGGCTGGATCAGCATGGAGATCGGCGCTCGGGCGGGTGCGCACTCCCTGGTCAGCGCATGCGCGTCCGGCGCCGAGGCGATCGGCTACGGCATCGACATGATCCGCTCCGGCCGAGCGGACGTGGTGCTGGCCGGCGGCACCGAGGCGGCGATCATGCCGCTGAACATCGCCGCGTTCGCGGTGATGCGGGCCATGTCCACCCGCAACGACGAACCAGAGCGAGCGTCCCGGCCGTTCGACAAGGCCAGGGATGGCTTCGTGCTCGGCGAGGGCGCCGGCATACTGGTGCTGGAGTCGCTGTCGCACGCGCGGCAGCGCGATGCCACGGTGTACGCCATCGCGGCCGGGGCCGGCTACTCATCGGACGCGTATCACATCGCGCACCCGGCGCCTGACGGGGCCGGCGTGATAGCGGCGATCACCCGGGCCCTGGCCGACGCACAGGTCGACCCGACCCGGGTGGTGCACGTGAACGCACATGCCACGTCCACGCCCGAGGGCGACACGGTCGAGGCGCAGGCGCTCGCGAAGGCACTCGGGGCCGCCATCGACGGCGTGGTCGTCACGTCCACCAAGTCGATGACCGGGCACTTGCTCGGCGGCGCGGGCGCCATCGAATCGGTAGCCGCCATCCTGGCGCTGCGCGAGCACGTGGCCCCGCCCACCATCAACCTCGAGGATCTGGACGAGGACGTGCCGGTCGACGTCGCTACCGAGCCGAGGCCGCTCAGCAAGCGCAGCTCCGAGCCGATGGCGGTGCTGAACAACGCGTTCGGGTTCGGCGGCCACAACGTGTCGCTGGTCTTCACCGCCGCCTGAGCCTTCGTCCATCGTCCTTCGTTCCGGCTAGGGGAGACCTGAGATGACCGCACTCGATCAAGGCCCAGTACAGGCGGCGGCACGGCCGGCGGTGCTGCCGCGCGACCCGCGCGAACGGCTCGCGGCCCTGTTCGACCCCGGCACGCTGGAACTCCTGCCGGCCGACGAGGATGAGCGCAGCGGGGTGGTCGCAGGCGTCGGCCTGGTGCACGGTGCAGGAGCGGTGGCCTTCGCCTCCGACGCGCGGGTTCAGGGCGGCGCGATGGGGAGCGCAGGCTGCGCGGCGATCGTCGCGGCCTACGACGAGGCGTTGTCACGTGGCGTCCCGATCGTGGGACTGTGGCATTCCGGCGGAGCCCGGCTGGCCGAGGGCGTGGCCAGCCTGCACGCGGTGGGAACCGTCTTCGCGGCGATGACCCGCGCGTCCGGGCGGATCCCGCAGATCTCGGTCGTGCTCGGGCCCGCGGCAGGCGGCGCCGCCTACGGCCCGGCCCTGACCGACATCGTGATCCTGTCCGGACCGGGGCGCATCTTCGTCACCGGCCCGGATGTCGTGCGGTCGGTGACCGGTGAGGACGTGGACATGGAACGGCTAGGCGGTCCCGAGCCGCACAGCCGCCGGTCCGGCGTGGTGCACGTGGTGACCGAGACCGACGCGGAGGCACTCGACCGGGCCCGGCTGCTCGCGGCCCTGCTCAGCGACCAGGGCAAGATCACCGAGGACGCTGATGAGCGTGACCTGTCCGGCCTGCTGCCTGAATCCGCGCGCCGCGCCTACGACGTGCACCTGCTGACCAGCAGGCTGCTCGACTCGCCGGGTGTCGAACTGCACCCCCGCTGGGCGCCGAACGTCGTAACCATCCTCGGCCGCCTGGCCGGCCGCACGGTCGGCGTCGTGGCCAGCAACCCGATGCGGCTCGGCGGCTGCCTGGACGCCGCCTCGGCGGAGAAGGCGGCGCGTTTCGTGCGGATGTGCGACGCGTTCGGCGTGCCGCTGGTGGTCCTTGTGGACGTGCCTGGTTACCTGCCCGGCGTCGGCCAGGAATGGGACGGCGTGGTCCGCCGCGGCGCGAAGCTGCTGCACGCCTTTGCCGAGGCGACCGTTCCCCGGGTGACGCTGGTGACCCGCAAGGCCTACGGCGGCGCCTACATCGCGATGAACTCCCGGTCGCTCGGCGCGACCCGCGTCTTCGCCTGGCCGGGCGCCGAGGTCGCGGTCATGGGCGCGGTCGCCGCCGTCCGCATCCTGCACCGGCGCACACTGGCCTCGGTGCCGCCCGAGCAGCTCCACGAAGCCGAGACGCAGCTAGCCGCCGAGCACGAGGCAACCGCGGGCGGCCTGCAGCGCGCCCTCGACCTCGGTGTCATCGACGCGATCATCGAGCCCAGCCAGACCCGCCGCGAACTGGCCCAGGCCATCGCCGAAGCTCC
>JBKQQQ010000218.1:0-27075 GCA_052144275.1 Streptosporangiaceae bacterium | reverse complement strand
TTCTGGAGCGAGGATGCCGTGGCCGCCAAGCCCGCGCTGACGCCAGGCTCGTCGGCTCAGCCGCCGTACTGGATCGGAACGGTCTTCGTCGGTCCCGGTGCGCTCCCGCTGATCGAAGGCACCATCGGCACCGGTGAAATGCAGGTGACCTGGGTGTACACGGCCGCGCTCGGCCGGGTCGCCGCGAGCCAGGCCAGCGGATTGGCGGCGAGCGTCAACAGCCTGGTCTCCTCCGGGGCAACGGTGATCACCCCCGCCGGGAACCCAGTCACGGTGACGATTTCCTCCCAGATTCCCTCGATCCTGTCGCCGTTCATCTCCGGGGAAAACGCCGTCGCCCCCGCGCTCGAGCTGCTGTACGTCAGCCTGACCGTCATCGGGGCGATAGTGGTGCTGCTCGGCGCCCGGCTGGTGGCGCAGCGCCGCGCCGCGGAGTTCACGCTCATGCGAGCCCGGAGCGCGGCGCTGTATCAGCTCGCCTGGCTGGTGCTACGGGCCAGCGTGGTCATCGCCGCGGCCGCCGGGGCGGTGGCCGCGGTACTCGCCATCGGCCTGACCCCCGGCGACGGCGACGCAGTGGGCTGGTGGCTGGCGGGCCTCACGATCGCCGTGACGCTCGCCGGCCCGGTGCTGATCAGCGTGGTCCCGCAGCGCGTCGCGGCGCCTGCCACCGGCAGGCCAGAGCGCCGGGCAGCCGGCCGCAGGCCCGCGGCCCGGCGGATCGTCCTCGAGACGGCGCTGGTCGCCGTGGCCATCGGCGGGCTTGTCGTGCTCCGGAACCAGGGCCTGAGCTCCGGGAACAGCGGCCTGTACACGGGCGCGGCGCCGGTGCTCGTCGCGATCCCCGTGGCCGTCGTCCTGCTGCGCTGCTACCCCCTCCTCGCCCGCGAGCTGGCCCGGATCGCGGGCCTGTCCCGCGGGGTGGTCGCGTTCGTCGGCCTGGCCCGGGCCACCCGCACCCCGCCCGGCACCGTCCTGCCGGCGTTTGCCCTGGTGCTGGTGCTGGCCATGGTGGCGTTCCCGGACATGGTCAGCACGTCGGTAACCCGCAGCCAGGTGGCCGAGTCCTGGCAGCAGGTAGGCGCCGACGCGATCATCCAGGCTCCGCCCGGTCAGGCGATCCCCGCGGCACTGCAGCGGCAGATCTCCTCGGTGCCAGGCGTCGTCTCCACCGCTACCGCGGAGGTCGACGCCGGGTCGCTGGGCGCCGGAACCGAGCTGTCCGTGATGTTCGTCGACCCAGCCCGCTATGCGGCCGTGATCGCCGGGGCACCCGGCCCGCGATTCCCGCTGGCCGCGCTGTCGGGGAACGCCGGGAGCGGCCAGGCGGGGGCGATCGTCCCCGCGGTCGCCACCAGCGCCGCCGCCCAGCTTGTCGGCACGGCGCCGACCAGCATCACCGTGGGGACCAGTACGATCACGATCCGGCTGGCCGGACGGACCGGCGTCCCCGCCGTCCCCGGCGCTCCCGGCGTGGCCACGGGCGTCGTCGTGGTGGTGCCAGCGCAGGCATCCAGCCCGCTCGTGCCGAATGTCATGCTGGTCGCCGGGCCCGGGCTGGATGCGGCGCGGCTGAGCGCAGCCGTCAGCCGCGCGCTGCCGGGCGCGTCGGTGACGTTGCGCGCCACGACTCTCGCCGCGCTGACCACGTCGCCGGTGCCACAGGCGGCGCAGACGGCCCTCACGCAGGGAATGGCCACCGCGGCCGGCTTCGGCGCGCTGGTCCTGCTGCTGTCGTTGCTGCTCACCGCCTGGACCCGCGACATGACGCTGGCGCGCCTGGCGACAATGGGGCTGCGGCGCTGGCAGGCCCAGCTGCTGCAGGCGACCGAGACGCTCCCCCCGGTCGTGGCCGCCGCCATCGGTGGCGTCGCGTGTGCCTGGCTACTTGTGCCACTGGTCGGGCCATCGCTGAACCTGGCGGCGTTCGCCGGGACCGGGTCAGCCGCCGTGGTGACTCCCGCCGTATTCCCGCTGGTCGTTTCCGCGGCCGGGCTGGTGCTGGTCGCGCTGCTCGTCCTGGCCGTTCAGGCCGTAATCACCTACCATCGCGGCAGCGCCAGGGCGCTGCGGATCAGTGACGAAGGAGGCCCAGGCACATGACCCAGCCTGCCGCGCATATCCCGCAGGACCAGCCCCCCACCGGCGCGGACGGGATGATCGTCTGTGACCGGCTGGTCCGGATCTACTCCGGCGAGGGCATCGAGGTACAGGCTCTGCAGGGCCTGGAACTGCTGATCGCCGAGGGGGAGCTGACCGCGCTGATCGGCGCGGCGGGCAGCGGCAAATCCACGCTGATGAACATCCTCGCCGGGCTGGACACGCCGACGGCGGGGGCGGCGTGGGTGGCTGGCCACAACCTGGGCGCGATGACCGCCCGAGAGCGGCTGGCCTACCGGCGGAAAGTCGCCGGCTTCATCTGGCAGCAGACGTCGCGGAACCTGCTGCCCTACATGACCGCCCGGCAGAACGTGCTACTGCCGATGCGGCTGAGCTCGCTCGGCCGCCACGAGCGGCTGCAGCGCGCCGGTCTCCTGCTCGACACCCTCGGCATCGCGCACTGCGCCGACCGGACCCCGGACCGCATGTCCGGCGGTGAGCAGCAGCGCGCCGCCATCGCCACGGCGCTCGCGAACCAGCCGAAGGTGCTGCTGGCCGACGAGCCCACCGGCGAGCTGGACTCCTCGACCGCCCAGAACGTGTTCGCCGCCCTGCAGACCGCCAACACCGAGCTCGGCGCCACGGTGCTGGTGGTCACCCACGACCCGGCCGTGTCGTCGCAGGTCCGCCGGACGATCGCGATCAGGGACGGCAAGACGAGCAGCGAGACGATACGGCACGCGGCCACCGACGAGCAGGGCCAGACCACACTGCACGCACGCGAGTACGCGACGCTGGACCGGGCGGGCCGGGTTCAGCTCCCGCGCGCGATGACCAGGCGCCTCGGCATCCGGAACCGGGTCGAATTGCAGGAGGAGCCCGACCACATCGGCGTCTGGCCGGACCAGGCCGCCGACCAGGAACGGGAGTAGCCGCCGCACACCACGCCGGCCTCTACGGCGACCTCTACACTGAGCTGGCCGCATCGCGACCGGGTGGAGTCACGCCCGTGGACGCAGGTCACCGGCAGCGCGGACGGGCTGGTCTCGGCCAGCGCGGTATCGGCGAGCAACATCTGGGCGATCGGCTCCTGTACGCCGACCTCTACCGTACCCAGTTCGCGGCCAGGCGGCCTGAGGCCGCAGCCGGGGAACCTGGCCTGGCCGGGTTGGTCCTTGGGGCATTATGGGTGCCATGTCGATGTCTCGTCCGGCCCGGCCCGCGGCGCGGCGCCGTCGAAGGGTCCCGACGGCGCTGGCCGTCGGCGCGGTCGCGCTGCTCGCCGTCACCGCCTGTTCCACGGCCGCCACGTCCTCCGGCCCGGCGGCCGGGACCACGCAGACCGGCAGCGCGCAGCGGGCCGGGAGCGCGTCGCAGACGGCCGGGCCGATCATCCCGGCGCACAGCACGCTGCACTGGCATGCCTGCTCCAGGCAGCTAGCGGCCTACGGCGTGCATGACTGCACCATGCTGAGCGTCCCGCTCAACTACGCCGACCCCGGCGGCAGGCATATCAGCCTGGCCCTTGACATGGTCCCGGCCACCGCGCCGAAGAGCCAGCAGCAGGGGATCATGCTGGTCAACCCGGGTGGACCCGGTGCCAGCGGGCTGCCGTGGGCGCCGGCCTTGGCGGAGGGGCTCAGCCGAGGCGTGGCCGCCGACTACGACATCGTCGGCTTCGACCCGCGCGGCGTCGGGTCCTCGGTGCCCGCGCTCAGCTGCGATCCCGGCTTTTTCTCCGGCGTGCGCCCGAACTACATCCCGGCCAATGCCGCCGCCGAGCAGGTGCTCATCAATAGGGCGAAAATGTACGCCACCGACTGCGAGCAACGGTTCGGCTGGCTGCTGCCCTATATGACCACCGAAGACATCGCCCGTGACATGGACTCCATCCGCGCGGCGTTCGGCGTGTCGAAAATCAACTACTACGCGTTCTCTTACGGCACGTACATGGGCCAGGTTTATGCCACTCTTTTCCCCGAACACCTCCGCCGGATGGTCCTGGACAGCACCGTCGATCCCACCGGGGTCTGGTACGCCGACAACGTCGCCCAGGATTACGCCTTCCAAGGCCGTATCGAGGCATTCTTCGCCTGGGTGGCTAAATACGACGGCACCTACCACCTCGGCAGCACCGCCGCGCAGGTGCAGACCGCCTGGTACCAGGCCCGCAACCAGTTGCTCGCGCACCCGGTCAACGCGGCGATCGGGGCCGATGACTTCGACGACACTTTCTTGGTGGGCGGCTACTTTTACGAGCTCTGGCCGGGTTTGGCGCAGGCGCTGTCGTCTTACCTGAACGCCGGCCGGACTGCCGACCTGGTCGCGCAGTACGAGGGGATCGGCGCGCAGAGCGAGAACGAGATCGCCGTCTACAACGCGGTGCAGTGCTCGGACGTCAACTGGCCGCGCAGCTTCGCCTACTGGACGTCGGACACGGAGATGATCTACAAGACGGCCCCGTTCCAGGCCTGGGACAACACCTGGATGAACGCCGCGTGCGCGTTCTGGCCGGTGCGGGGGCCGGCCAAGCCACTGCGGATCAACGGGGCCGGGCTGCCGGGCATCTTGATGCTGCAGGGCACGCTGGACGCCGCCACCCCGTACGCGGGCGCCCAGGACGCGCACAAGCTGCTGCCGTCCGCACGGATGGTGGTGGTCGAGGGCAGCGGCCACCACGGGCAGTCGTTCGAGCAGCCTTCGAACCCCTGCGTGCAGGGCTACGTGAACGCCTACCTCGGCACCGGGGCGCTGCCGGAGGCGCCGGGGCTGGTCAACGCCACGTGCCCGGCCGTGCCGGTCCCGACGCCGGGACCCTGATGAGGAGTTATCTGTGGTATTGCCCCGTGTAGGCTGAGGTTATGTTGCGGGTAAAGCCGCCGTGGTCCGCCTCGGTGCGGCTGCTCGATGAGCGGGATCGCGGCGCCGTGCTTGCCATCTGCGACCGTGATCCGGTGACGAACGTCTTCGTCAGTTCCCGTGTCCGTGCCCTCGGCCTCGAGCCCGGCAGGCTCGGCGCGCAGATGTGGGGACACGCGCCCGGCGGGCGGCTGGAGTCGGTCTGCTACTCCGGCGCCAACCTGGTCCCGGTCGCCGCCACCCCGGACGCCGTGGTGGCGTTCGCGGACCGTGCGCTGCGGCAGGGGCGGCGGTGCTCGTCCGTGGTCGGTCCGGCCGCCATGCTCCAGGCTTTGTGGGGCCTGCTGCGGCCGCAGTGGGGACCGGCCAGGGAGGTCCGTCCGGTGCAGCCGGTCATGGTCACGCCGGGGCCGCCGCTGGTACCGCCCGATCCGCTGGTCCGGCGGGTCCGGCCCGACGAGATCGACATCTTGTGGCCGGCCTGCGTGGCCATGTTCACCGAGGAGGTCGGCGTCTCGCCGGTCGCTGGCGACGGCGGCGCGTCCTACCGGGCCCGGCTGGAGCAGCTCATCCGCGGTGGCCGGGCGTTCGCCCGGATCGAGAACGGCCAGGTGATCTTCAAAGCGGAGATCGGCGCGATCACGCCGCAGGTATGTCAGGTCCAGGGGGTGTGGGTGCGACCGCAGTCCCGCGGCCAGGGCCTGGCCGCGCCCGGCATGGCCGCGGTGGTGGTGGAGGCGGCCCGCTCGATCGCGCCGCTGGTGTCCCTGTACGTCAACGACTTCAACGCTCCGGCCCGCGCGGCCTACCGGCGGGTCGGTTTCACCGAGACCGGGCGGCTCATGTCGGTGTTGTTCTAGTGCTGGCCCGGGGGGACGACCCCCCGGAACCCCCCGCTGCGCTTCGCGCCCCGGCGACGGTACCTCGCCGTAGCATCACGCGTCCGGAGGGGCCGTTGGCCCCTCGCGGGCCGCGCGATCGCGGCTAGTCGCGGTCGCGGATCTTGCGCAGGTATTCGACGATCGGGCCGAATGCGTCCCTGATCTCTTCGAGCTGGCGCGGCGACAGCCGGTCGATGAAATGCCGCCGCACGTTTTCCACGTGGTACGGCGCGACCCGCTCGATGGCGGCCATGCCGCCGGCGGTCAGCACGGCGAACGTGCCCCGCTTATCGCCCTCGCAGTCATCGCGCCGGACCAGGCCGCGGTTCTCCATTCGCGAGATCTGGTGGGACAGGCGGCTCCGTGACTGGCTGGTGGCGTCGGCGAGCTCGGTCATCCGCAGCCGCTGATCCGGAGCCTCGGACAGCTCGACCAGGATCTCGTAGTCGTGCCCGTTCAGCCCGTGCGCGTTCAGGTCGCGGTCGAGCTGGCGCATGAGCAACTGGGACAGGTGGACCGTGGCCCGCCAGGTCTGCTGCTCCTCAGGGCTCAGCCAGCGCGGCTGTCCGTCGGTCCCGGGCATAACACGAATCTACCCTTGTCGCGCGAATACGGCGACATTGTCCCAGCTGGCCGGCGTCTTGAAGATCCTTGGGGTCTTGGGGATCCTTTGGGGGCGGGACGGCCGTGCTCTGCTAAGGGCCGCAGGCCGGCCCGCCTCTCCCCAAGTAAACAGGCTCTGGCCAGCTCGGCCTGGCACACGTCCAGCTGCTGCCGTGCCAGCCCCTCGTGCCTGGTCAGTCCCAGGTCACCCAGCAGCGGCAGGCATGCCTCCAGGTAGCCGATGGCATGCCAGGGCTCACCCAGGTACAGGTGGCTGTCCGCTATCTTGAACAGGCACAAGGCGTAGGAGCAGTGTGCTCCTTGCGCCCGGAATCCGTCCGCCGCCTGCCGGTAGGCCTCGATGGCCGCCTCAGCCTGGCCCAGGCCTTTGTGGCTATCGCCGAGCAAGTCGAGGAAATAGGCGGCATCATGCTGCTGCGGTCCGGCAGAACCCGGCGAACCTTCGTGCACTGTCATGGCGGCCCCTCTGGCTGGGCGGATGTCCCCTGCACCCGCCCGACTGTGTAATTAATCTGCCCACCATGCCTGTTCTCGCCCCCTCCGCGAGAACAGGCATACGATAGCTGGCAAATGTCGCGCTTAGTTCTCAGCCCCGTGAACCGATACAGAGGAGACCGTGGCCCAGCTAACGCCTGGAGATCCAGCTACGCCGACTGGTGCGCAGGCCGCCGCGGCGTATATGCGCGAGCTGCTGCTCCGTCCGGGCCGTTACCGGCGCAAGTGGGAGCAGTACGCCGAGCGCAGCAGGCTGGGACAGGTGAATCAGCTCGCGGTCGCCGAGGTACTCGCGCATTACCTGTGGGAGCACCCGAGGGCCAAGGGCGACGTCGACGTACTGCCGAGGCAGCTGAAGGACACCGCCTCCCGGGCGCTGTCCGGCAAGCTGCTCAGCAAGGCCACGCTGGCCCTGTTCATCGACGCGTTCGGGTTCGGCACGTTCGAGCGGGAGCAGCTGCTGAAGCTGTGGGAAGGCTCCGCCCACGTCCGCGTGCTCTCCGGTCCCGGGGCGATCCGTGAAGACAAGGCGAGCGCGCTCGGCAGCCCGCGGGTCAAGACGCTATCCCTGCATGATCATCACTATCTCGGCCCGGACGGGCTGCCGGTCAGGCACCGCGTCATCCACGTCATCGAAGCACTGGTCGACGGCGTGGACCGGGTGCCGTGCCGGGCCGACACCAATGCCGTGACCATTGAGGTCGGACAGGGATTCAGCGGCCTGGCGGGCCCCTTTTACCAGCCGATGGCCGAACTATTCGTGGTGGATATGCTGCTGGCCAAGCCGCTGGCCGCCGGGGAAACGGCCACCTTGGAGTACTCGACGAGCTTTCATTACCAGGAAACGCCGCCGCCCGAGTTCCGCCGCGTGGTGCAGTATTTCGTCGAGAACCTCGATATACGCGTCGAATTTCATCCTGGCAAGCTGCCGGCCAAGGTGGAGTGGGCGGTATGGGACGGGATGGACGGCCCCATCGCGGAGCGCGAGAGCGTCACCCTGGACAGCCAGTTCGCCGTCCATCGCTACCTGCGGCTCGCCGAGAAGACCACCGTCGGCTTCCACTGGGAGTGGTAGCGCTGGGACTGGTAGCACTGGGCTATTGCCTTGCCTTTGATCTTGTAACACGACAGCCTGAGATCAGGTTCCTTAACCGGACATACGGGAGGTTTTCATGCGGCGCATCCGCACGATGGTATTCGGGGTGCTGGCCAGCGCATCGAGTACTGAGCCCTGACAGGCAACGTCGCGCGCCGCGGTAGCCGGGACGGGGACCGGGCGTGGCACGATCAGAGGGTGCGGAAGGACGAAAGCGCGGCAACCACTAGTGCCGAGTTGCGCGCGCATAATCTCGCGCGACTGCTCCGCGCGGTCCACGGCGGCGGCGGCCAGCTCACCCGGGCCGAACTCACCAGGCAGCTCAGCCTGGCCCGGGGAACCGCGACCGTGCTGGTCAGGGAGCTAGCCGGACGGGAGCTCATCGAGGAGCTAGCCAGCCCGGCCGACGCGCCGGCCGACATCAAGGTGCCGCGCACCCGGGGGCGTCCGACCGGCGTGCCGTCGGCCCACCCGCGGGGCCCCGTCGCGCTCGCGGTCGACCTGCGGGACGACTCGTTTACCCTGGCCGCCTTCGAACTGACCGGCCGCTGCACCGTGCTCGACCGCCAGGAGCGGGAGGCGGGCTCGGGCACCGGGGTCCTGGCCGACGTCGCGGCCAGGCTGAAGATCCGCCGCCGCCAGTTCGGCGGCCGCGTGGTGGGCACCGGGGTCGCGGTCCCCTCGCCGGTGAGCCACGGCCAGATGGTGCAGCCGACCCTGTCGGACTGGCAGGACGTCGACGTGGCCGCGGTCCTCGGCGGCAGGATAGGTGAGGACGGGCTAGACGGGGATGAAGGTCCGATCCTGGCCGGCAACGACGCGACGCTGGCCGGCCTCGCCGAGGCTCGCCGCGGCGTGCTGCGGGGGGTCTCCGTCGCCCTGCACCTGCACGTCGCGACCGGCATCGGCGGGGTGCTGCTGTCCGGCGGCCTGCCGGTGACCGGCGCTCATGGTTCGGCGGGAGAGTTCGGGCATATGCCGCTGACCGGCGGCAGCGAGCCCTGCCGGTGCGGCTCGGTCGGCTGCTGGGAACTCGACGCCGGCGCTCGCGGGCTGCTCCGCGCGGCGGGCCAGCCCGAGGAAGGCGACCGGATGCTCAACGCCGAGCAGGTCATCGCGGCGGCGGCCACCGACCCCGGCTGCGCCCGGGCCCTGGCGCGGGTGGCCGAGGCGCTCGGCCGCGGCATCGGCGCGCTGGTCAACGCCCAGGACCCGGAGGCCGTCGGGCTGTCCGGCCTGGCCGCCGAGATGTACCAGGCCGCGCCGGCCGCGGTCCGGGCCGGCTACCTGGCCACGCTGATGCGGTTCCGCCGGCCGGAACCGCCCGCGCTGCTGCCGTCCACGCTGGGCGAACTCGGTGCGCTTACCGGTGCCTCCGAGCTGGTCTTCGACGCCTTCCTCACCGCGCGCGGCCTTGGCGCCTGGCCCGCGCCCGAGCAGAAAACCGCGTGACTTCTCCGTAACTAGCTGGTAGGTTCCCGTCCTCGTGGCTGCGTCACAAGCAAAAGAAAATCATGATGCCGAACGATCCGGCGGTGACCTGGTCCTGACCGCCGAACGCGACCAACTGAGGCGATCGCGCGAGTTCCTCCGGCTGATGCGCCAAGACGTGCTGTCGCTGCGGGCGATGGGCGGGGACCCGGTCTCCGAGGAGTACCTCAAGGCCGAGCTTTACCACCGGGCCGAAGCCCTGAAGGACATCCCCGACGCCCCGCTGTTCTTCGGCCGTCTCGACTATGCCAGCCAATCTGCCTCAGGACAGGCCGCAACTGGAAATTCCGAAACTGGAATATCCGGAACTGAACAGGCCGGGGACGACAGCGTCGCGGGGCACAGCTTTCACATCGGCCGCAGGCACGTGCACGCGCCGGATGGCACGCCCGCCGTGATCGACTGGCGGGCGCCGGTGTCGAGGCCGTTCTACCGGGCCAGCGCCGCGGACCCGATGAACCTCGCGTTGCGCCGGCGCTTCGGGTTCTCCGGCGGCGAACTGACCGCCTATGAAGACGAGCTCTTCGCCGCGTCGGCAGCCGGCGAGGCCGGGGCACGCGGCCCGGATCGTTCGGACCATGGTCCTAAAACCGGGCCGAGCCGGATCCTCATCGACGAGATCGAGCGGCCGCGGTCCGGTCCCATGCGGGATATCGTCGCCACCATCCAGCCCGACCAGGATGACATCGTCCGCGCCGGCGCCGACCAGACGGTCTGCGTGCAGGGCGCGCCCGGCACCGGGAAGACCGCCGTCGGACTGCACCGGGTCGCGTACCTGCTGTATGCGTACCGGGAGCAGGTCCGGCGGCGCGGGGTGGTCATGGTCGGGCCGAACCGGGCCTTCTTGTCCTACATCCGCAACGTCCTGCCCGCTCTCGGCGAGCTCGACGTCACCCAGACCACCGTCGGCGAGCTGGTCGGCTCTGTTCCCGTCCGCGGGACCGACGACGAGGGTGCCGCGATCGTCAAGGGCGACGCCAGGATGGCGGAGGTACTGCGGCGGGCGCTGTGGGCCTCGGTCCGGACGCCGGCCGCGGCGGTGATGCTGCCGCGCGGATCGCGGCGCTGGCGGGTGGCCGCCTGGGAGCTCGAGGAGCTGGTACACGAGCTGCGGCACCGGGGCGTGCGCTACGGCGCGGCCCGTGAGCTGCTCGAGCACCGGATCGCGCACGTCATCCTGACCCAGCTGGAGGCGGCGGGGGAGGCCTGTGACGATCGCACGCACGAGGCGGTGCGGCGGTCCAGGCCGGTGCGCGCCGCAGTGGACGCGATGTGGCCGAAGGTAGACCCGGTGCGGCTGGTGTTCGGCCTGATGTCGTCGGCGCAAGCCATGGCGGAGGCGGCCGAGGGCGTGCTGACCGCCGCGGAGCAGGCCGCGATCGTGTGGCCGACGGCGCCGCGCGGGCCCGGATCGGCCCGCTGGTCCGCGGCGGACGCGGTGCTGATCGACGAGGCGCGCGACCTGATCACCCGGACGCCCAGCCTGGCTCACGTGGTCGTGGACGAGGCGCAGGACCTGTCCCCGATGGAGTGCCGCGCGCTCGGCCGCCGGTGTTCCACCGGCGCGGCCACCGTGCTCGGCGACCTGGCCCAGGGCACCACGCCGTGGGCGGCGCCGTCCTGGGAGTCGCTGCTGGCGAATCTGGGCAAGCCGGAGACCGGCGTGCGCGAGCTGTCAATCGGCTACCGCGTGCCGCAGCAGATCCTGGACTACGCCTCGACGCTGCTCGCGGTGATCGCGCCCGAGCTGAAGCCGGCCTCCTCGCTGCGGGCGGATCCCGGGGCCCTCGACCTCATCCGCGTGCCCGCCGCCGCGCTGGGCCAGGCCCTGGTCACCGCCTGCCGGCAGGCCCGCTCCCGGCCCGGGTCGGTTGGTGTCATCGCCGCCGACCCGCAGGTTCCCGCCCTGGGCCGTGCGCTGGAGGCGGCGGGCCTGGCGTACGGCGCGCCGGGGGCGGATTCGGCGCTTACCCTGGTGCCGGTGACGCTGGCCAAGGGGCTTGAATACGATCACGTGGTGGTGGTCGAGCCCGCGCGTATCGCCGGCGCCGAGGCCAGGGGCCTGCAGCGGCTGTACATGGCGCTCACCCGGGCCGTGTCGCGGCTGACGGTCTTGTACTCTGAGCCGTTGCCGGATCCCCTGCGCGATTGAGGGGCCCGGTCAATGGTCCTCTAGTGAACCGATGTCCGGGCTGGTGCGTCTGTCTGGATAGGGGAGCGCGCGGACCCACCGGCCAGGTTCCTGAGCTGGGTTTTTCCCAATGTGCATTGCGCGGGCGCCGCTGCGGCGGCATGCTGGATGAGGCAACATTTAGTCCTCACCTGACTCCTATAAGTTACAACGGTGATAACGGTGGAAGTCAAAAGGACCGGCGATCCGGACCAGATCCAGGCGGTTTATCTGGAGAAGCTAGCCGACGAGTTGTCCCATCGCGGGCTTGAGGCGTGGCTGATGGCACCGCCGGGGCGCAGGCCGAGCCTGTACGTGGTCAACCCGGCCGCGCGGGCGCTTGAGGAGAATGTCTACGTCGGTTGCGGCCGGGATAGCTTGTGGTGGTTCTGGTGGTCGTGGGCGGAGCGGATCGCCGTCGCCGACGACGTTGACCTCGCCGCCAGCACGATCGTGCGAGTGCTGGCCTCCCTGCTTCGCAATGACTGAGTGGACCTGGGGCCCAGCTAGGGGTTGCTGAGGCCGGGGAAGGCCTGGGTACTGCCGCGCCAGAACGCCGCGCGCTGCGCCGCGCCCTGCATGGCCAGCGCGCCGAAACGCCGGAGCTGCTGGTCGCTGACCGCGACGAGGCCGAGATAAGCCCTGGTCACGCCGTCTTCGAGGTAGGCCGCGAGGGCCGTCGCGCTGGCCGCGTCGTGCACCCGGAAGGGAAGCTGGTAAAACGCCTCCGTAGCGGTCGGCGCCGCGCCCAGCTGCCGGATCATCGCGGCCAGGGTGTCGCGGGCCTCGTTGTGGGTGGTCCAGTCCTGTTCGGCGGCGGCCAGGCTGTTCCCGGCCAGGTGAGCGCCTGCCACCCCGTAGCCGAAGATGGCCGCGTTCTCGGCTGCCAGCGCGGCCTGCAGCGCGGGCACTGCCGTACTCGCCGTCATCGGCCTGCCCTATCCGGCCAGACCATTGTCGGCCAGCACCGTCACGTGCGTGGCGTCGGAGGCGGCGATGCTCGCGAACAGCTGGGCCAGGGCGGGCTCGACGGTGGCCAGCCGCTGCACCAGGCCGGCCGCCGAGGCGCGCTCCGCCGCGCGGAGCTGGGCGGTGGTGACGCGGGCGGGCCCCGTGCTGGGCGAGCCGCCGCCCGCGCTCGCGGCCGGGCGGCTCGCCTGGGACGGCGTGGCTGGCGTGCCAGTCGGCTCGATGAGCCTGGCCCGCAGCTGCGCGAGATGCTGCTCGTGCTGGGCGAGTAGCGGCCCGAGCGTCCGCGACGGAGCGGCCGTCCCCGGATCGCCGTTGATGGCCGCCCGGTACAGGTTGATCATGTTTTCTTCCGACGCGATAACTGCCTGTAGTGTCAGTACATCGTGACCGAGGGGCGGGCGGCCCGCCAGCGGATCAGGGCCGGCGAACAGACTTGAGGACCGGCAGCCGGCGGTGGCGAGAAGCAACGGCAGCGTCGTCGCCGAGGCGAGCAGGATGCGGCGCCTCGGCACAATGTCGGGCACACGGGCAAGCTACCATGTGCGGTTTGGCGAGTCCGGCCCGTCCTATCCGCGAGACGGTCCAACCCCGGATAGGCTAGGTCTTAATCCCGCAGGTCGTGGACGAGGAGGTCCGTGATGCCAGGAGGGCCGCGTCACGCGCAGAAGCCTCGCCAGGCGGGCACTGGCGGGTCGCCGGAAATGGGCCCGGAAGTGGGCGGGGACAAGGGCAGGGACAAGGGCAGGGAAGAAGGCAGGATCGCGGACATCATCCGGCCCGTGGTCGCCGCCGCCGGCATGGACCTGGAGTCGGTCCGGGTGAGCGCCGCGGGCAGGCGGCGGTTGCTGAGGGTGGTGGTGGACAGCGACCAGGGCGTAAGCCTGGATGACGCCGCGGCGATCAGCCGTCAGCTGTCCGCCGCGCTCGACACGGTGGCCGTGATGGGCGACTTTCCGTACACGCTCGAAGTCTCCTCGCCCGGCGTCGACCGCCCGCTGATCGATCCGCGGCACTGGCGGCGCGCGGTGGGACGCATGGTCCAGGTCACCGTCAACGACGCCGGGGCTTCCGGGCCTGTCTCCGGCCGGGTCGTCGCGGCCGACACGGACGAGGTCACCCTGGACGTCGGGGGTACCCGGCGCCGCCTCGGGTACCCCGCGCTTGGCGCCGGCGCCGTCCAGGTGGAGTTCGGGCCCCCGCAACCGGAGCTTGGAGCGACCCGCGATGGACATTGACCTGAGCGTGCTGCGCAGCCTGGAGAGCGAGAAGGACATCTCGCTGGACCAGGCCATTAAGGCCATCGAGGACGCCCTGCTCGTCGCCTACCACAAGTCCGAGGGCGCGTCGACGTCGGCGCGCGTCGAGGTGGACAGGAAGAGCGGGCACGTCACCGTGTGGGCCATCCAGACCGGCCCGGACGGGACCGCGGTGCGGGAGTACGACGACACTCCGGCCGGCTTCGGCCGGATCGCCGCGACCACCGCCCGGCAGGTGATCTTGCAGCGGCTCCGCGACGTCGAAGACGAACTGACCTTCGGCGAGTACGCGGGCCGCGAGGGCGACATCGTGGCCGGAGTGATCCAGCAGGGCAAGGACCCCAGGACGGTGCTGGTCGACCTGGGCAAGCTGGAGGCGGTGCTGCCGCCCGCCGAGCAGGTGCCCGGCGAGCGTTACGTCCACGGCGAACGGATCCGCTGTTACGTGCTGCACGTGCGCAAGGGTCATCGCGGGCCTTCGGTCACCCTGTCCCGCACCCACCCGGGCCTGGTGAAGAAGCTGTTCGCCCTGGAGGTACCCGAGATCGCCGCCGGCGCGGTGGAGATCGTCGCGATCGCCCGCGAGGCCGGGCACCGCACCAAGATCGCGGTCCGGTCCCACCAGCAGGGCGTCAACGCCAAGGGCGCCTGCATCGGCCCGGTGGGCAGCCGGGTGCGGAACGTGATGAGCGAACTGCACGGCGAGAAGATCGACATCGTGGACTACTCCGACGACCCGGCCGGCTTCGTGGCCAACGCGCTGTCGCCGGCCCGGGTGAGCCGGGTCCACGTGGTGGACGCCGCGGCCAGGGAGGCGCAGGTCATCGTGCCTGACTACCAGCTGTCGCTGGCGATCGGCAAAGAGGGGCAGAACGCCAGGCTGGCCGCCAGGCTCACCGGCTGGCGCATCGATATCAGGTCCGACGCCGCGGTCCCGGCGGTCCCGGCGGGCCCGGAGCCAGCTCCGGAGTAAGCCCCAGCGCCGGCCGTCCCGTCCTCCGCGCAGCCGGCGGTTCCGTCCTCGGAAGCCTGAGCGCGCGCTTCTCGCCCGCTATGCCAGACCTGCGGACACGGTAGACTTCTCGGTGTAATGGCCACGCGAGCCGAACAGCATGTCCCGGGTATGCCCGCGATGCGTACCTGTGTAGGCTGCAAGGAGCGTGCGGTCAAGTCCAGCCTGCTTCGCCTTGTAGCGGCTGGGGACGTCATCCAGCCCGACCCGCGGGCCCGGCTGCCTGGCCGGGGTGCGTATCTGCATCCCAGCCCGGTGTGCCTGGACCTCGCGCGGCGGCGCCGGGCGTTCCCCCGGGCCTTGCGCACTGCGGGATCGCTCAGCCTCGAACCACTGGCTGAGTATCTTTGCGGCGCGCAATCCCCGGCATAGCATTACTGGCGGCGGAACAACCTGGCTGGGCAGCACGCTGTAAGAGCGAGTAAGGAACACCTGTCGGAAAGCAGGTCGAGAAGCTGATGAGCGCTCGATGAGCACGCGGCGATGATCACCATAGGCTGAGGCCAGCCCGGAGCACGCTCTGCCCGGGCCGGGGTCCGGTAAAAGGTCCGGGGAACGGGCCGAGAAGGAGCGTAGTGGCGAAGGTCCGGGTTTACGAACTCGCGAAAGAGTTCGGTGTCGAGAGCAAGGCCGTCATGGATCAGCTCAAGGAAATGGGCGAGTTCGTAAGGTCAGCATCCTCGACGATCGAGGCGCCGGTGGTCCGGCGGCTCAAGGAGGCATTTGCCTCCAGTGCGACGCAGCAATCAGCTCAAGGCTCCAAGGCCAGGGCGTCGACGCCGTCCGCGCCGCGTGAGGGCGCGCCCTCGGCGGGCCAGGCGAGCCCCGCGGCTCCTGGGGCTCCTGGGGTCGGTGCACGGCCGCAACCTGACATTAGCGCGGGCACGGCGGCGCGCGATGACAGCGCGGCCGCGGCGGCCGCCGGGACGGCTTCGGGTGCCCCGCCGGTGCCCAGGACCGCGCCTGATGGCGCGGCTAACGGCACCGCGCCTGATGGCGCGGCTAACGGCTCCGCGGAGCGCGCGGCCGTGCCCGATGGCGCCACCGCCAACGGAACCGCAGGTCCTGGGGCGCCCGACACGGCGGCCCGCCGGCTGCCGCCGGTTCCTCAGTCGCCCGCGTCCCGGCCCGGGCCTGAACCCAGCGTCCCCCGGGCCGACCCGAGGCCGCAGGGAGCCCCGGGCGTTCCCGGTGCCCCGCGGGTGCCGGGACCGCCGAGGTCCCCGGTCACCCCGGCCGACTTCCGTAGCCCGGCGACCGGTCAAGGAGGCCAAGGGGGCCAGGCCCGGCCCTCGGCCCCGCGCCCCGGCGCGCCGGGCGGCTCAGGGGGGCAGCGCCCAGGTGCCCCTGCGGGCCGTCCCGACCAGGGTGGCCAGGGTGGCCAGGGTGCCAGGCCGTCCGCACCGAGGACCCAGGGACCTGGTGCGCCCCGGCCGGGTGCGCCTAGGCCAGGCGGATCCGGTCCGCGCCCGGGCGCTCCGCGTCCTGGCCCGAGGCCGGGCAACAACCCGTTCAGCTCAACCGCGACCGGCATGGGGTCCGCGCCTCCGGCGAGGCCCCAGGGCCCAGCCGCCCCCGGTCAGACGGGCCATTCCGGCCGTCCCGGCCCATCGGCCGGCGGCCAGGGTGGTCCCGGCGGCCCAGGGGGGCCGCGTCCCGCCGGGCGCGGTCCCGGCCGGCCCGGCATGTCCGATGGCGGCCCGCGTCCCGGCGGCCCCCGGCCAAGCCCGATGAACATGCCCTCCCGCCCGGCACCGTCTGGTACCGGACGGGGTGGTCCCGGCGGCGCTGGCCGCGGTGGTCCTGGCGCCGGGGCCGGTACCCGGCCCGGTGGTGGTGGCGGCGGTGGTGGCCGCGGTCCCGGGGCCGGCGGCCCGCGGACCGGCGGCGCTCCGGGTGCGGGCGCTCCCCGCCCCGGGGTCGGCGGTGGCGGTCCGCCCCGTCCGGGCGGCGGCCGCGGCCGCAGCGGTACCCAGGGCGCCTTCGGGCGACCCGGCGGACGTCCGTCGCGGGGCCGGAAGTCGAAGAAGCAGCGGCGTCAAGAATTCGACAACATGCAGGCGCCGTCGATCGGCGGCGTCCAGGTTCCCCGTGGCAACGGCCAGGTGGTCCGCCTGTCCCGCGGCGCGTCGCTGAGCGACTTCGCCGACAAGATCGGCGCGAACCCCGCGTCGCTGGTCCAGGTCATGCTGTACCTGGGCGAGATGGTGACCGCCACCCAGTCGGTCAACGACGAGACCCTGCAGTTGCTCGGCGCCGAGCTGAACTACAACATTCAGGTCGTCTCGCCCGAGGAAGAGGACCGGGAACTGCTCGAGTCGTTCGACATCGAGTTCGGCGAGGACGAGGGCGACGAGGGCGACTTGGTGGCCCGTCCGCCGGTCGTCACGGTCATGGGCCATGTCGACCACGGCAAGACCAAGCTGCTCGACGCGATCAGGCACACCAATATGGTGGCGCGCGAGGCCGGCGGCATCACCCAGCACATCGGCGCGTACCAGGTGATCACCGAGGTCGACGGCGAAGAACGCAAGATCACCTTCATCGACACCCCGGGTCACGAGGCTTTCACGGCCATGCGCGCCCGCGGTGCCGAGACCACCGACCTGGTGGTGCTCGTGGTGGCGGCCGACGACGGCGTGAAGCCGCAGACCACGGAGGCCCTGAACCACGCCCAGGCCGCGGGCGTGCCCATCGTGGTGGCCGTCAACAAGGTCGACAAGGAGGGCGCCGACCCGCAGCGGGTGCGGGCCCAGCTGACCGAGTACGGGCTGGTGGCGGAGGAGTTCGGCGGTGACACGCAGTTCGTGGACGTGTCCGCGACCAAGCGCATCGGCATCCCCGAGCTGCTCGAGGCGATCGTCCTGACCGCCGACGCCTCCCTTGACCTGCGCGCCAACCCCAAGCAGGACGGGCAGGGCGTGGCGATCGAGGCGCACCTGGACAAGGGCCGCGGTCCTGTGGCCACCGTGCTCGTGCAGCGCGGCACGCTGCACGTCGGCGACTCGATCGTCTGCGGCGAGGCGTTCGGCCGGGTCCGGGCCATGCTGGACGAGAACGGCGATCCGATCCCCGAGGCTTCGCCGTCCCGGCCGGTGCAGGTGCTCGGCCTGACCGCCGTGCCCGGCGCGGGCGACAACTTCCTTGTCGTCTCCGACGACCGGATGGCCAGGCAGATCGCCGAGCGCCGGGAGGCCCGGGAGCGTGTCGCCCAGTTCGCCCAGGGACGGCGGCGGGTCACGCTCGAGGACCTGGAGTCGGCGTTCAAGGCCGGTGAGCGCGAGGAACTGCTGCTCATCATCAAGGGTGACGTGTCCGGTTCGGTGGAAGCCCTGGAGGATGCGCTGCTCCAGCTCGATGTGGGCGAAGAGGTCAGCCTGCGGGTGATCGGCCGCGGCGTCGGCGCGATCACCCAGGACGACGTCAACCTGGCCATCGCCTCGGACGCGATCATCATCGGCTTCAACGTCCGGCCGGCCGGCCGGGCGGGCGAGCTGGCCCAGCGCGAGGGCGTCGAGATCCGCTACTACTCGATCATCTACCAGGCGATCGAGGAGGTCGAGGCCGCGCTCAAGGGCATGCTCAAGCCCGAGTTCGAGGAAGCCCAGCTCGGCACGGCGGAGATCAGGGAGGTCTTCCGGGTGCCCCGGATCGGCAACGTGGCCGGCTGCATCGTCCGCAGCGGCACGATCCACCGCGGTAACAAGGCGCGGCTGATCCGGGACGGCGTGGTGATCTCCGACAACCTGACGGTGGAGTCGCTGCGGCGGTTCAAGGAGGACGCGACCGAGGTCCGCGAGGGCTACGAGTGCGGTATCGGCATCGGCTACAACGACGTCAGGATCGGGGACACGATCGAGACCTTCGAGATGAGGGAGAAGCCAAGGGCCTGACCCAGGTATCCGGGCCCCAGGTAATCGGGCAGAGTTACTCGGCCAGGAGCGGAGTGATGCCATGTACGTCGCTGCGCTGACGCTGGATGTGCTGCTCGGCGACGTGCATTCGCTGAAGGGCAAGCGTGGTGTCGTCCGCCCGCTGGTCGCCGAGCTGCGCCGGCGCTATCCAGGTGTCGCGATCGCCGAGACCGGGCACCTGGATCTGCACCGGCGGGCCGAGATAGGGGTGGCCGTCGTGTCCGCGACGGCCACCAACGCGATGAGCGTGCTCGACGAGTGCGAGCGCCTGGTGGCCCGGCATCCCGAGATCGAGCTGCTGTCGGCTCGGCAGCGGCTGTTCAACGAAGAGGAGTGACCGAGCATGGACGCCGCGAGGGCGCGCAAGCTGGCCGACCAGATCAGCCAGATCGTCGCGGAAATGCTGGAGCGCCGGATCAAGGACCCCAGGCTCGGCTTCGTAACCGTCACCGAAGCCCGGCTGACCAACGACCTGCGCGAGGCCACCGTGTTCTACACGGTCTACGGATCTGATGCCGAACGGGCCGACACCGCGGTGGCGCTGCACAGCGCAACCGGCATCATCAGGTCCGAGGTGGGCAGGCAGATCGGCCTGCGGCACACCCCGTCGCTCGAGTTCGTGGCCGACGTCCTCCCGGACAGCGCCAAGCGGATCGAGGACCTGGTCGAGGCGGCCAGGAACGCCGACGCTGAGCTCGCCCGCAGCCGGGAGGGCGCCGTTCCCGCCGGTGACCCCGATCCCTATCGTAAGCCGGCCGCAGACGCCGACGAGGACGACTACGACACGTGAGCGCTACCAGCGGTCTGGTCATCGTGGACAAGCCTGGCGGCATGACGTCGCATGACGTCGTGGCGCGGGTCCGGCGGCTGGCCGGGACCAAGAAGGTGGGGCACGCCGGGACGCTGGATCCGATGGCGACCGGCGTGCTGGTGGTCGGCGTGGAGAAGGCCACCAGGCTGCTCGGGTACCTGACGCTGACCGAGAAGGAATACGCCGCCACGATCAGGCTCGGCCAGTCGACCAGCACCGACGACGCGGAGGGCGAGATCACCGGCACCGCGTCCGCCGCGGACGTTTCCGCGGAAACGCTTAACAGGGCCGTGGCCGGACTGGTGGGCGAGATCAGGCAGGTGCCGCCCGCGGTCAGCGCGATCAAGGTCGGCGGGCAGCGCGCCTACAAGCTGGCCAGGGCGGGCGCGGCGCCGGAGCTGGCGGCCCGCCCGGTGACGGTCTACCAGTTCGAGGTCACCGCGATGCGCCAAGCCGGGGATCAGCTTGATGTCGACGCCACCGTGCGCTGCTCGAGCGGCACCTACATCCGGGCCCTGGCCCGCGATCTGGGTGCTGCCCTGGGTACCGGCGGCCACCTGACCCGCCTGCGTCGCACCAGGGTGGGCGCGTATGGCATCGAGGCCGCCCGCACCCTGGAGCAGCTAGCCGACGGGTTCGAGGTGCTGCCGCTGGCCCAGGCGGCCTCGGCGGCGTTTCCGCGCCGGAACCTGAGCGCGGACGAGGCCCGGCGCCTGGCCAACGGCGGCCGCCTGGCCGTGGCGGCCAGCACAGACCAGCAGGCCAGCACAGACCAGCAGGCCAGCACAGACCGGCAGACCCCGACGGCCGCCTACGCGCCCGATGGCACCCTGATCGCCCTGGTCACCGAGGAGTCGGGACAAGCCAGGCCGCTCGTCGTCTTCGCGTGAGGCTTTAGGCTTGTGATCTGAAGTCAAAGGAGGAACGGGGATCGTGTACCGCTGGTACGGCTTGGCCGAGGTGCCTTCCGACTGGGGTGAGTGCGTCGCGACGATCGGCGTGTTCGACGGCGTCCACCGCGGCCACCAGCGCATCATCGGGCGCGCCGAACAGATCGCGCGGGCCAGGAACCTGCCGGTCGTGGTGATCACCTTCGATCCGCACCCCGATGAGGTGGTCAGGCCGGGTTCACACCCGCCGTTGCTCACCACCTCGCGGCGGCAGGCTGAACTGCTGGCGGGTCTCGGCGCCGACGCGCTCTGCGTGCTCCCGTTCAACCTGGAGTTCTCCAGGCTCAGCCCGGATGAGTTCGTCCGGGCGGTCCTGTCCGAACGGCTTCACGCCGCAGCCGTGGTGGTGGGGGAGAACTTCAGGTTCGGCCACCGGGCCGTGGGTGACGTCCCGCTGCTGGCTCAGCTCGGCGAGAAGTACGACTTCACCGCCGAGGGCGTGCCGCTGCTCGTGGCCGACGGCGTGACGATCTCCTCGTCCTACATCAGAGAGCAGCTGGCTGCCGGTGACATGGTCGCGGCCGCGGCCGCGCTGGGCCGCCCGCACCGGGTGGAGGGCGTCGTCGTCCGCGGTCACATGCGCGGCCGCGGGCTGGGTTTCCCGACCGCCAACCTGGAGACCCCGCAGTACACCGCGACCCCCGCCGACGCCGTCTACGCCGGCTGGCTGACCAGCCTGGGCCTGGACGGAACCGAGGCCAGCCGCTGGCCGGCCGCGATCTCGGTCGGCACCAACCCGACGTTCGGCATCGGTGACCGCACCGTCGAGGCGTACGCGCTCGACCGCGACGACCTGGACCTGTACGGCGCCCACGCCGCCATCGACTTCGCCGCCCGGCTCCGCGGCACGGAGCGGTTCGACTCCGTCGAGGCCCTGGTCACCCAGATGCGCGAGGACGTGATCCAGGCCCGGGCCGTCACCGCCGGCTGAGCCCGCCAGCCGGGCGGCGCCTTCATCCGGCCGTCACGTTGCTCTCGTAACGTGCACGGGTGGGAGTGGATGAACGAGACAGGATCAGTGCCCCGCTCGGTCGGCCCAGCCTCGGTCGGCCCAGCCCCGGTCGGCCCAGCCTCGGTCGGCAGAGCCGGGCGGAGCGCAGGGCCGAGGCGGGCGTGGCCGGCAATGCCCGCCTGACGGCGGCGAACGCGGCCGTGCTGCTGGTACTGCTGGCGGTCGAGGGTGTCACGATCCTGCGTGTCCGCCAGCTGCTCTCACCGCATGTCTTCATCGGCATGGTGCTCATACCGCCGGTGCTGGTCAAGGTGGCCAGCACCACCTGGCGTTTCGCCCGCTACTACCGCGGCGCTCCGGCCTACCGGCGCAAGGGGCCGCCGCCGGTCGTGCTCCGTCTGCTCGGTCCGGTCGTGGTGGTCCTCACCCTGGTATTGCTGGCCAGCGGCGTGGGGCTGCTCCTGGTGAGCCCGTCCTGGCTGCCGCTGCTGCTCAAGGTGCACAAGGCTAGTTTCGTCCTGTGGTTCGGCGCCATGACGATCCACGTGCTCGGCCATCTGGGCGAGGTGTTCCGGCTGGCCCCGCGCGACTGGCTGCGCCGGACGAGGCGCGAGGTCACCGGGGCCGACCTGCGGCAGTGGCTGATCGCCGGCAGCCTGGTGGCCGGCGTCCTGCTCGGGTTCCTCCTGCTCAGCCGGGTCGGCCCCTGGCTGGCGTCGGTACCGCACGCAGGGCAGTAACCCGGGTCACAGCGACGCGTAGAGCGTCCGCTCGAAGTCGTTGTACAGCGTGACGGCCTCAGGCGTCACGAAGGGCAGGAAGTTGCTGTAGATGGAGCCGCAGATGCCGGTGGTGCGGTCCACCCAGAACTGGGTGTTGCACAGCCCGGCCCAGGCCCCGGACCAGGCCCGTCGCATGCCCGGGAAGTCCGAGGTGTTGAGCAGCAGCCCGTAGCCCCACTTGAAGCCGGGGCCCGCGTTGAAATCGCAGGTCGAGGCCGGGTCGACGGTCGAAAGCTCGGCGGGGAAGTCCAGGTCGCCGATCTGGTTGCGGAAGGCCTCGTCGACCGTGGACGACCGCAGGATCCGGGTGCCGTCGAGTTCGCCGCCGCGCAGCAGCGCCCGCAGGAGCTTGATGTAGTCGCTCGGCGGCCCGTAGAGCCCGTGCCCGCCGGCCCACCAGTCCGGCGCCTGGTTCAGGATCTCGCCGATCGACACCCAGGTGCCGTCCTCGCCCTTGACGTGAACCGGGGTCGAGTTCGGCCGCTGGTCGTCGTTCATCAGGAACGTGGTCTGGTCCATGCCGAGTGGACCGGTAACGCCCTGCTTGATCGCCACGTCCAGGCCGACACCGGTGACCGCCTCCACCACCTTGCCGAGCCAGTCGATGTTGATGCCGTAGTTGAACGCCTCGCCCGGGTCGGCCAGCATCGGGGCGGTGAAGGAGATCCGGGACCCCGCGACGACGTTCGGGACGCCGGTAACCTCCTCCCAGCGCACCAGTTGCTCGTTAAAGAACCAGTAGCCCAGGCCGGTGGTGTGCGTGATCAGGTTCTTCACGGTGGCCGGCCGGGCCGGAGGCCGCAGCTTCGGGGTATCCCCGTCGAAGCCGGTCAGCACCTGCACCTGGGCGAACTCCGGACAGTAGTCCGCGACGGGCGCGTCCAGGTCCAGGTTGCCCTGCTCCACCTGCTGCAACGCGGCCACCGTACACGGCATCTTGGTCATCGACATGATCCGGAACAGCGTGTCCACCGTGACCGGGTCGCTCTGGCCGGCTTCCCGCGGACCCGCCGCGCCCTGGTAGATGACGCCGTCCCGGTCGGCCGCGATCGCGGCCACGTGCGGGACCCCGCCGGATTCCACCGCGTCCTGCAGGACCTTGTCGATGGCCGTCCCGTCGATAGATGCGCTCATCCGTGACCTCCTGGAGTCGAACAGCTCTGTTCACGCCGTGGTGGCATTCTCACCCGGACTACCACGCCAGGGCTAGGTCGCCTGTCTCATTCTGAGGTGCCACCACCGCCAACCCAATGAGTCAGTTGACACTAACGTTAGTAATAACTAACGTTAGTTCTTGTTGTCGGAAGTCATGGAAGGAGAAGCAGCATGGGTCAGCCAGTGGCGTTCTTCGAGATCATCAGCCCGGACCACGAGCGGGCGCAGAAGTTCTACAGTTCTACCGCGAGCTGTTCGGCTGGGCGGTAGCCGCCGACCCGGCCATGGGCGGGTACGGCCTAGTCGATACCGGTGCCGGGGAAGGTGCGATCGGGGGCGGCATCGGCCCAGGCGAGGCGCCAGGCGAAAAGCGTGAAGATCTACATGCGCGTCGACGACCTGGACGCCTACCTGGACCGGGCCGAGCAGCTGGGTGGCAAGCGGCTGGTACCGCCGACCGATCTACCCGGCGACTTCGGCCGGTTCGCCGTCTTCACCGACCCGGACGGCAATCAGGTCGGCCTGTGGAGCTGATGCTGTGGAGCTGATGCTGTGGAGCTGATGCTGTGGAGCTGATCAGCCAGCGCTGAGGGCCCTCGTCAGGCGCCTGCCAGCATCGCCTCGAGCGCGGACCGCAGCGGAGCCAGGCGCCTGGCCGCGGCCGAGCGGGCGGCCCCGAGCGGGCGGCCCGCGAGCGGCTCGGTGATCTCGATGTAGCACTTGATCTTCGGCTCGGTGCCGCTCGGCCGCAGCACCACGCGGGCGCCGGCGCCGAGCAGGAAGATCAGCACGTCGGCCCGCGGCGCCGCCATCCCAGTAACCCCGGTCGCCCCCGGCGTGCCGTCGGCCGCGCCGCTGCGGGCGAGGTCCGTGAGGCCGGTCACGGGCTGGTCGCCGAAGGCGGCCGGCGGCACCGACCTGAGCTGGCTCATCACGTGGGCCTGGTCGGCCGTCCGCAGGGTCAGCTGGGAGGTCAGGTGCACGCCGTGCGCCCGCTCCAGGTCGTCGTAAACCGCAAGGACCGAACGTCCCTGTGATTTCGCCGCTTCCGCCAGCCGGAGCATGGCCAGCGCGGCGCCGATGCCGTCCTTGTCGCGCACCACGTCCCCGACGGCGTAGCCGAGGGCCTCCTCGTAGCCGAAGACGAACCGCGCGCCCGGCACGCCGTCGGCCGCACGGGCGATCCACTTGAACCCGGTCAGGGTCTCGGCGTAGCGGACGCCGGCCTCCGCCGCGATCTTGGACAGCAACGTCGAGGAGACGACGGTGGACGCCACCAGCCGCGCCTGCGGCGCGGCCCCGCCCTCGGCCTCACCGGCGGTCCGCTCCAGCAAGCTAGCACCGATCAGGGCACCCACCTGATCCCCGGTCAGCATCCGCCAGCCGCCCTCGGCGGTGCCCGCGGGATCGGGAACGGCCACGGCCAGCCGGTCCCCGTCCGGGTCGCTGGCCAGGACCAGGTCGGCGCCGAGCCGCCGCGCGTCGGCCAGCGCCAGGTCGAGGGCGCCGGGCTCCTCCGGGTTGGGAAACGCGACGGTCGGGAAGTCCGGGTCGGGCTCCGCCTGCGCGGCCACCACGTGCGGCACCGCGAAGCCCGCCTGCCGGAGGGCCCGCAGCATGAGCGGCCCGGCCACTCCGTGCATCGGCGTGTAAACGACGTCCAGCTCCGTCCGACCCGGGCCTGGGGGCGTCGGCCCGGCGGCGGCCGCTACCACCGCGTCCAGGTACGCCCGCGCCACCTCGTCGCCGTGCCGGGTGATCAGCGGGCTGCCGGCCCCGGCCACCGGGACCTGCGACAGCGGCCCGAGGCCGGCGATCAGCTGCTCGATCTCCGCGTCGGCGGGCGGGATGACCTGGGCGCCGTCACCCAGGTAGAGCTTGTACCCGTTGTCCGCGGCCGGGTTGTGGCTCGCCGTGACCATTACCCCGGCCGCCGCGCCCAAGTGGCGGACCGCGAACGCGAGCAGGGGAGTGGGGCAAGGCAGCGGGAGCACGTGCACCGCGATGCCCGCTCCGGCCAGCACCCCGGCCACCTCTTCGGCGAACTCCGCCGACCGGTGCCGCGCGTCGCAGCCCACCACCACGCTGACCCGCTCGCCCCGCTGAGCCCGCTGGCCCTGCTGGCCCTGCTGAGCCCGCTGGCCCCGCTGAGCCCCGTTGCCCCGGGCGCCGGAACCCGGCCCGAGCAGCCAGCTGGCCACGGCGGCGGTCGCGGCCCTGACCACGGCGCGGTTCATCCGGTTCGGTCCCGCGGCGACCACGCCGCGCAGGCCGGCCGTCCCGAAGTGGAGCCGGTCCGCGAACCGGTCCCGCAATTCGCCGATCGCACCAGCACCCGCCACGCCAGCATCCGGGCTCTGACCGGTTCCCGCGCCGGGAAACGCCCGGTCCAGCAGCGCCTGCAGCTCGACCCGGTCACCCGCGTCTGGATCGTCCCCGATCCAGGCCTCCGCCCTATCCCGCAGCCCAGCCTCAGCCGTCACTTGCACCGCTCATTTCCATTTGCCCTCACCCATGACCGTCCAAGCGAGGCCCGCAGCGAAAGATCTTGGAAAATCCGGGTTCCGCGGAAGAATCTAGAGGCCGAATAAAGGCTGTCGTGCAACTGGTCCCGGGCCCAGTCCGCGCCTCCATCCAGACCGTGCCTGCGCCCCGGCTTGTGCCTGCCACCCCTTTCCCGCATGCCCCATGAGCCCTGCACGCCCGCCCCGCAACCCGGGATCCGCCCCCCGCTCGCAGCAGTAACAGCTACGATGGAACATCGTTGCTGCCCTGGCGACATCAATGCTCCATCGTTGCTGTTAGATCCGGGGCTAGGGCCGCGCCCGCGGCATGATCGGGTCTTGACTCGCACGCCAGAAGAGCTACGGGACAACCTCAATAGACTCCCGTATCTTCCGTTAAGCCCGAATTCTCCGCGCAAATCGGCGCTCCACAGCCGCACGCCAGCCATCACCGCCACTCGGGCCAGCCCCGGCACGCCGGCCAGCCTGCGCGCCAACCCGGCAGGCGTTTCCGTTCAGGCGAAACGTGCAGCCCGGACCGTTCGGCATAAATCTTTAGGCCTTGACGTAGGGGATGCCCTCGGCCCTGGGACCGCGGACCTTGCCGACGAGCCCGGCGAGCACGACGATCGTGACGATATACGGGGTCATCAGCAGCAGGTTGGACTGGATCGGCGTGTTGAGGGTGGACAGGATGGACTGCAGTTGCGTCGTGAACCCGAACAGCAGGGCCGCCGCGATCGCGCCGAACGGCGTGTACCGTCCGAAGATCATTGCGGCGAGCGCGATGTAGCCCTCGCCGGAGGTCATATCCTTGCCGAACGCGCCGACCGAGCCGATCGTGAAGTAAGCGCCGCCGATGCCCGCGATCAGCCCGGCCGCGATGACGTTGCGGTACCTCATCGCTATTACCTGGATGCCCACGGTGTCGGCCGCGACGGGGTGCTCGCCGATGGCGCGGGTGCGCAGGCCCCACCGGGTGGCGAACAGGCCCACCTGGACGCCGGCCAGCGCGATGTAGGTGATGTAGAGGAAGACGGTGGCGTCGAAG
>JBKQQQ010000217.1:0-6382 GCA_052144275.1 Streptosporangiaceae bacterium | reverse complement strand
GGCTTCGTGCTGGAGTACGTGACGCTGAGCTGGAACGTGGTCGGGATCGTCGTGCTTGCGCTGGCGGCGGTTTCGGCTCGGTCGGTGGCACTGGCCGGGTTCGGCCTCGATTCGCTGATCGAGATCGGCGCGTCCACGGTCGTGATCTGGGAACTGTCGGGCACGGGGCAGGAGCGCCAGCGCCGCGGCCTGCGGCTGATCGGGTATGCCTTCGGTGCCCTCGCCGTCTACCTGCTGACCCAGTCCACCGTGGTCCTGGTCTCCGGCTATCACCCGCGGCACTCCGTGCCCGGCATCATCTGGACCGCAGCGACCGCGGCGGCGATGTTCACCTTGGCATCCGGTAAAGCCCGGACCGGCCGGGCGCTGAACAACCCCGTGCTCACGACGGAGGGCCGGGTCACGATGATCGATGGGATCCTGGCCGCCGCCGTGCTCCTGGGCCTGACCCTCAACGCCGCGTTCGGCTGGTGGTGGGCAGACCCAGCCGCCGGATACGTACTGGTCTTCTACGCCGCCCGTGAGGTACGGGAGATCTTCTCAGCACATCACTGAGGCAGGACGCGCCGTGCCGCCGTCTCAGCCAAGAGCCCGGATACCGGCTGCGGCTTGACTTCGAGCACGCTCTAAATCCTAGCGTCGAGGTATGACGACAACACTGATCACCGGAGCGAACAAGGGACTCGGCTTCGAGACCGCCCAACGGCTCATCGCCGCGGGTCACACCGTCTACGTCGGCAGCAGGGACGCCGGACGCGGCCACCGGGCCGCCGAGCGACTGGGCGCGCGGATGGTCCTCATCGACGTCACCGACGACGCGTCCGTCGCCGCGGCGGCGAAGACCATCGAAGCCGGCGGCGGACTGGACGTGCTGGTCAACAACGCCGGCATCGAAATGCGCACCGAGGGGAACGTGGTGCCCGGCGCGGCGGAGATCACCGCCGACCTGATGCGGTCGCTGTTCGAGACGAACGTCTTCGGCGTGGTGCGCGTCACTCACGCGTTCCTGCCGCTGCTGCGGCGGTCCGCCGCCCCGGTCGTGGTCAACGTCAGCAGCGGCCTGGCCTCGATGACCCGCCTCACCACTCCCGGCACCCCGGCGTACGCCTACCCGGGGGTCGCCTACCCGGCGTCGAAGGCCGCGGTCAACATGATCACCGTGCAGTTCGCGAAGGCGTTCCCTGACATGCGGATCAACGCGGTGGAGCCCGGCTACACCGCGACGGACCTGAACGGGAACATGGGCACGCAGACCGTCGAGGAGGGGGCCGAGATCATCGTCCGGATGGCGCAGATCGGCCCGGACGGGCCAACCGGAGGCTACATCGGGGCCGAAGGCCCGCTCCCCTGGTAAGGGCGCCGGCGCCATCCGGCCGCCGAGTATCCGTCGGCGGCCGGATGTGAGTACCACCCGTGCGCAGCTGCTAGAGCTCCATGATGACCGTCTGCGCCGTGCCGTCCAGCTGGATGCACCGCCACGACGGGTCACGGTGCGGGATGGAGTCAGGCCCGCTGAACGTCTCGTAGACGCCGACCGTGCGGAATTCCTCGGATTCCCCCCGCGGGACGTCGAGCTGCGGGAGGAAGAACCCGAACCTCTCGCCGCCCGTGTCGATCGACTCCACCAAGGCGACCGAGACAAGTGTCCCGAGCCCGGTCTGGTCCGTGGTGATCTCAGAGGCGGTGAAGCTCTTCGGGCTGGGACTGCCGTCCCGGTAGAACAGAACCGGGAGCCCCGGGGTAGCGCCGAGGGTGTAATCCACCTCGACTTGGTGATGCTTGAGCACAAACTTGTTTGCGGCCACTGGTTCTCCCATCTTTGCCGGCCTGGTGCTGGATGCTGAACTCCAGCAGTCCTTTGCTACTCACCCTGCACAGAGGAGCGGCAGGCCGATCTGATACACCGGGCCGGAGCGGTGCCGACGCGCTCATCCTCAGGCGGCCCGCAGGTCCTGCGGACCAGGGAAGACCCTGGACCTCTCGCGGCCGGTGCGCCTAGGGTGTTTCCCATCCATCCCAGCCGGACGAGAAGCGCACATGCCTGCTGCGCTGACGCTGTGGAGCGAGGAGGGTGGTCATGACTGAGATGATGCTCGTGATCGGCGGCGAGGTTCGGACCGCTGATGACAAGATCTCCGGCTATGTGAAGTCCGTAGTCGTTGACCGCGGCACCCGGACGGTAACGCATCTCGTGGTCGAGCCAGAGGGCCGGGAGGGGCTAGCCCGGCTGGTCCGGCTGGATGATCGTGTTGACGCTCAGGACAGCATCATCCGGCTCGGCTACACCGAGGCGGAGTTCAAGAACCTCACCGCCGCGGAAGACGCTCTGGCCGAGGTCTTCAACTCCGGCCCGGTAGAGCTGGTCCCGGAGGGCTGGCGACCAGCGGACGACGACGAGCCGGTCGTGGACGGCAGCAAGGCCTCACCGGCCCGCGCGATATTCGAGGGAGAAACAGACCTCGTTCCTGTCCTGCTGCCCGCCGAGGAGGAGGAACGCCGAGGCGACCACGTCCATGCCACCGACGGTGAGATCGGGCAGCTCCGCGCGCTCCGCATCGACCCAGGCACGCACCAGGTGACCCACGTGCACGTACTTATCAAGGAAGGCCCTCTGCGGCGTCACCACGACGTGGCTATCCCCGCCGGCAGCGTGTCCGGGTTTACCGGCGGCATCCATCTCAGCATCTCCAAACAGCAGGTGGCAGAGCTGGCGCACGGCGACATCAGCAGAGGTTCGCACGCTTGAGGCCACTGCGCGATCGTCCGCGATGACTGCGGCTGACTCAGATTATGAGCCCACAGGGAAAGGGCATCGTCATGAAACCACACTGGCCCGTGCCTGCCGGGCTGCACACCGCCTCGGCCGAGCTGCCCGTCGAGAGCAGGCTGCCTGGTTTCGGCGGCGCCACCGGGTGGCTCAACTCGCCGCCGCTGACGCCAGCCGCGCTGCACGGGAGGGTGGTCCTGGTCGGCTTCTGGACCTACACCTGCGTCAACTGGCTCCGCCAGCTCCCCTACCTGCGCGCCTGGACCGGCAAATACTCCGGCCAGGGACTGGCTGTAATAGGCGTGCACACCCCCGAGTTCTCCTTCGAGCACGACGCCGGGAACGTGCGCCGGGCCGTGAAGGACATGGGAATCGACTACCCGGTCGCGCTCGATGACGAATACGCGGTCTGGAGCGCGTTCGCCAACCACTACTGGCCCGCTCTCTACTTCGCCGACGCCCAGGGACGTATCCGGCATCACCACTTCGGCGAAGGCGAATACCAGCAGTCGGAGATGATCATCCAGCGGCTGCTGGCCGAGGCCGGATCCGGCCGCGCCGGGCATGACCTGGTCTCGCCCGAGGCCCGCGGTGTCGAAGCACCGGCGGACTGGGCCAGCTTGAGGTCACCGGAGAACTACACCGGGTACGAGCGCACCGAGAACTTCGCCTCTCCCGGCGACCTGGTACCGGGCAGGCCGCACGTCTATGAGGCCCCCGCGCAGCTGCGGCTCAACCACTGGGCCCTGTCCGGAGACTGGAGGGCCGGGGGCGAGGCCGCCACGGCCGACACGGCCGGCGGGCAGATCGCCTGCCGCTTCCACGCCCGGGACCTGAACATGGTCCTGAGCCCGCAGACGCCAGGAACCGCGGTGCGGTTCGAGGTGCTCCTGGACGGGCAGCCGTCCGGTGACGACCACGGAACCGACGTGGACGGCCAGGGCCGGGGCACCGTCACTGAACCGCGGCTCTACCAGCTCATCCGCCAGCACCGGCCCGTCACCGAGCGCACCTTCCAGATCACCTTCACCGACCCCGGCGCCCAGGCCTACGCGTTCACCTTCGGCTAGACCGCGGACGGGGACGAGTCGCACCAGGGCACTAGCCAGGGACTCCACGGGTGCGACGGGCCAGTCGACGCGACACGCTGGTGCCAGTACCAATCCATCGACGGAGGTCAGCGTGACCAGCACCGACGCAAGTCCTAGCACCTCGATCCAGATACCCGAAGCGGGGACCGTCGACATGAAGCTCGAGGTCGTGACGTTGCCCGTCTCCGACGTCGACCGGGCCAAGCGCTTCTACCAGAGCCTCGGATGGCGGCTGGACGCTGACATCGTCCGCGGCGACGCCTTCCGGGTGGTCCAGCTGACACCCCCCCACTCGGGCTGCTCGGTCGCCTTCGGAAAGGGCCTCACCACCGGCGAGCCAGGGTCGGTTCAGCGCCTGCTGCTAGCCGTCTACGACATCGACCAGGCGCGAGCCGACCTCATTAGCCGGGGCATTGAGGTCAGCGAGGTCTTCCACCTGGCGGGGGGCCGTGTTCCGGGCCCCGATCCGGAAGGCCGCTCCTACCAGACGTATGCCTCGTTCAGCGACCCGGACGGCAACGGGTGGCTACTCCAGGAAATCAAGACGCGGCTTCCGGGCCGCGAGTGGCAGGACCCCACCACGGACATCTCTACCCTGGCCAGCCTGCTCCACGAAACGGCCCAGCATCACGACCCCTACGAGAAGAGCCACGCCCCGCACAACTGGTGGGACTGGTATGCCGCGTACTTCCACGCACGCGAGCAGGGACGGACGCCGGAGGAGGCAGCGCAGGCCGCGGGTCGCTACATGGACGAAATCCTGCACGTTTCGGCCCTGTTACGGGCACGGGATGGCGCCAGCGCCAGCTAAGCTCCCGGCCGGCACAGAGAGGTGAAACCCGGTACGTTCGGTCCAAAGATCTTTCATGATCCCGAACGGACCGGGTGTTACGGCGGGACTGAGGGCGGCGGCGGCCTAGGCGCCTGGCTGTGCTTCGGGGACGAGTCCGGCCACGGCCTGAGGCCGCCCAAGGGCCGCACCTGGGGCCGCCGCGGCCGCATCCCGGTGGTGACGGTGACCGCGCAAGGGAGGCTGGATGAGCAACGTTGTCGTCATCGGCGCCGGGCTGGCGGGACTGGCCGCCGCCCGGCGGCTCGTCGCGCGCGGGCAGGAGGTGACCGTGGTGGAGGCCCGCGAGCGCGTGGGCGGGCGTACCGAGGGCCTGGTGCTGGATGACGGCACGCCGCTTGAGCTCGGCGGGCAGTGGCTCGGCGAGGGGCACAGCCGGATGTACGAGATGGTCGGCGAGCTGGGGCTGTCGACGTTCCGGACCTGGAACGACGAGGGAGTGCTGCTGCTCGACCTGCAGGGCAGGCAGTCAAGGATGAAGCCGCGCAAGGGCGCCGTCCCGCGCATCTCGCCCTTCGCCGTCACGGACCTCGCCCAGGGCCTGCTGCGCTTCACCCGGCTCGCCGCGCGCACCGATCTGCAGCGGCCGTGGCTCACCCCGGACGCCGAGGTGCTCGACGGGCAGACGTGGGAGAGCTGGATCCGCCGCAACCTGCGCACCAAGGCCGGGCGCGCCTACTTCCACATCGCCTGCGAGGCCGTGTGGGCCGCCGAGGCCAGCGACGTGTCGCTGCTGCACGCACTGTTCTACGCGCATTCCAATGCCGACCTGGAGACGCTCCTCGCGGTCGACCGGGGAGCACAGCAGGACCGGGTGGTCGGCGGATCGGTCCGCATAGCCGAGGCGATGGCCGCCGCGCTGGGCGAGCGGGTCGTCCTGGGCCGCCCGGTGCGCCGGATCCAGCACGACGGCAACGGGGTCCGCGTCATCGCCCGCGATGGTTCGGAATACCACGGGGACGCGGCCGTCGTGACGCTTCCCCCGGCACTCGCCGGCCGGCTGGAGTACGACCCGCCGCTGCCATCCTGGCGCGATCAGCTCACCCAGCGGATGCCGGCCGGCTCGGTCATCAAGACGTACGCCATCTACCCCGAACCGTTCTGGCGCAAGGACGGGCTCAACGGGCAGGCCGCCTCGGACGCCGGACCGGTGAAGGTGACCTTCGACAACTCGCCGCCGTCCGGCACGCCCGGCGTCCTGATGGGTTTCCTTGAGGGCAAACAGGCGCGCATGTGGGCACGCCGCAGCCAGGCCGAGCGGCAGGAGGCGGTAATCGGCTGCTTCGTCCGCTACTTCGGCCAGGCGGCGGCACGCCCCGAGCAGTACATCGAGCGTGACTGGATGGCCGAGGAATTCACCCGGGGCTGCTACGGCGCGCACTTCGCACCCGGAGTCTGGACGTCCTACGGCGAGGCGTGGCGCGCACCGATCGGGCGCATCCACTGGGCCGGCACCGAGTGCGCGCCACAGTGGAACGGCTACATGGAAGGCGCCGTCCGCAGCGGTGAAGCCACCGCAGACACGGTCGCCGCCCTCTGACACCTGGCGGTTACCCAGCAGCGAGCCGGCCAGGACCACGGCTTACTTATGCGCCACGATGAACCCCAGCAGCATTAGGACCACAGCCAGTGCCCCACCTGCGATAAACGCGGCATTAACAAGGCTGGATCCCC
>JBKQQQ010000216.1:0-6787 GCA_052144275.1 Streptosporangiaceae bacterium | reverse complement strand
GCGGACCGGCGCACGGGGGAGTCGGCCGGGTACATCGTGATGGAGTACGTGGGCGGTAAGTCGCTCAAGCAGATTCTGCAGGATGCGCGGGCCGCTGGCGGTTCGGTGCCGGTGGCGCACGCGATCGCGTACGCGATCGAGGTGCTGCCGGCCCTGGGGTACCTGCATGACCGTGGCCTGGTGTACTGCGATTTCAAGCCGGATAACGTCATTCAGACCGAGGAGCAGCTCAAGCTCATCGATATGGGCGGGGTGCGCGGGATCGACGGCGACGGGCCCATCTACGGGACCGTCGGGTACCAGGCGCCCGAGATCGGGACCGACGGGCCGTCGGTTTCGTCGGACCTGTTCACGGTCGCGCGGGCGCTGGCCGTGCTCACCTTCGAGTTCAAGGGCTACCAGAGCTCGTATAAGTTCACCTTCCCGGACGGCGTGCCGCTGCTCGAGCAGCAGGAGTCGTTCGTCCGGCTGCTGCGCCGGGCCACCGATGCTGATCCTGACCGCCGCTTCGGCTCCGCGGGGGAGATGGCCGAACAGCTAACCGGCGTGCTGCGCGAGGTGCTCGCCGTGGCGGACGGGACGCCTAGGCCGGCGTTCTCGACTGTGTTCAGCCCCGAACTCCAGGCGATCGGGACCGGGGACGACGCCGCGGGGGCTGCCCTGGCCGCGCCGAGTGCCGCGGAGATCATCGCGGGAATGCCGATGCCGCAGGTGGACCGGGCCGATCCCGCCGCCGGCTACCTGGCCACGTTCGCCGGGCTCGATTCCGGCCAGCGAGTGGCCGCGCTGTCCCGGGCGGTCTCGGGCGACCCGTCCGTACCGGCCGAGGTGACCACGTCCGCCGAGACACGCCTGGCGCTGGCGCGGGCCCAGCTCGACGTCGGCGACTATGACGGGGCCGGTGTCACGCTGTCCGAACTGGCCGCCGAGGACCCGTCCGACTGGCGGATCGCCTGGACCGACGGCCTGCGCTGGCTCGCGGCCGGCGACGCAGGCGCTACGGGCACCGCAGACGGTGCCACCGTCGCGCGCAACGCATTCAACGTGGTGTATGACGAGCTTCCCGGTGAGCTCGCGCCAAAGCTCGCGCTGGCCTTCGCGGCCGAGGCCGCGGGGGACACCGCGTCGGCCGGCCAGTATTTCCGGCTTGTCTGGACGGTGGACCGGTCCTGCATCAGCGCGGCGTTCGGCCTGGCACGAGCCTGCCTGGCGGCGGGCGACCGGCCAGGCGCCATCGCGGCGCTCGCGGCGGTGCCCGAGACATCCAGCCATCATGCTGCGGCGCAGATCGCCGCCGTCCGGATCCTGGTGTCGCCCGGCGTGAACGGCGACGACTTGCGGCAGGCTGATGGCCGCTTGGGCCGACTGCCCCTGGACGAGGCGCGCCGCCAGCAGCTCACCGTGGAGATCCTGCGCGCCGCGCTCGGCTGGGCCAACTCCGGGCCGACCCCCGCTTCCAGCCGGCACACGTCCGCCGACGGTCTCATCCTCGGCTGCGAACCGAACGAGCGCGCGCTGCGCTTCGGCCTGGAACGCAGCTACCGGGCGCTGGCCCGGCTGACGTCGGACCGCAGCCGCCGGATCGAGCTGGTCGACATGGCCAATGCGATCCGGCCGAAGACCTGGTCATGACAGCGAACCCGGCGGGGGCACGGGCGCTCTGGACTGCGGGCAAAATAGTAACCGTCATGGTTCGTCGGTTCCGATGACTTGGAGCGGTATGGCAGGTCGGCTCAGGATCAGGTGCCTGGCGGAGTACCGATGACCGTGCCGATGCTGACCAGGGACCAGGCCGGGGCTGCGGTCACGGCCGCGGTCGCCGAGCGTGACGCCATCCAGGCCAACCTGCTCGAGCTGGACTCCAGCTTCGGCAAGCAGCTACTGGCCGGGGCCGAGCTCACCGGGGACACCAAACGGCGCTGGGACGCGACCGCGGCTACGCTGGCCACCCTCTGGCAGGTCTACTCGGCCTACTCGGCCGTGGTCGACCAGGCTGCCGAGGCGGCCGCCAGGCACCTCGGCACCAGGGAGCTCGCGGCGCTCACCGCGCTGCTCACCGGGCGCTCGGTACAGCTGGCCTCGGGTCCCGCCCCGCTGGCCGGCCGCGATCTAGCCGACTCGGGCCGCGAGGACCTGACCTTGGCCACGGCGGTGGCCCGGATGCGCGGCGCGTTCGCCGCCGTGACCGAGGTGGTCGCCGCCGCGGAGCACGTGTGGACCGAGGTCGCGGGCCGCCTGGACGCGGCCGGCGCCGAGTTGGCCCGGGTGACGTCGCTGGCCGCGACGCTCGGGGACGAGGCGCTGACCGGCGACCTGGCCGCGGTCCAGAGCAAGCTGACCCGGCTGCGTGACACGCTGAACTCCGACCCGCTGGCCCTGTGGCTCGGTCGTTCGGGGTCCAGTCGTTCGGGGCCCAGTCGTTCGGGGCAGGACGGCACCGCGGTCGATACCTCAGGGGCGGACCTTCTGCGGGAGGAGGTCGCCGCCGCCGCCACCCGGGTCGACGAACTCGTCCGGCTGCGGGACGACGCCCGCCAGCGCATCGCCGGGGTGACGGCGGCCGCGGCGACGGCCCGTTCGGCATGCGAGGACGCCGTCGCGGCCTGGCAGCGGGCCGCGGCGAAGATTGCCGCCGCGGCACTGCCGCCCGAGCCTGCCGGCCTGGCGGACCTGTCCGCCCGGCTGGCCGGCCTGGGCCCGCTGCTGGCCAGCGGCCGGTTGACCCGCCTGGCGTCCGAGCTGGACCTGCTCGACCGCGAGCTGACCACCGCGACGGCTGCCTACAAGGAGGCCGAACGGGCCGTGGTGGCAGCCATGGCCAAACGTGACGAGCTCCGCGGACTGCTTGGCGCCTACAAGGCCAAGGCCGCCCGGCTTGGCGCGGTCGAAGACTCCGGCTTGGCCGAACGGTATGACCAGGCTCGTGACCTGCTCTGGACGGCGCCCTGCGACCTGGCCACGGCCGAGGCTGCGGTGGCCGCTTACCAGCAGGCCGTCCTGGGGGTGCAGGCGCGGTGACCCGCGCTCAGCCGGGCCGCCGGATAGAACTTGCCGACATGGCCAGCACAATCCGGCCCCGGACGCTGACATGACGGCCCGTGACCTGGATGATGGCCTGATGCACGATGGCAACACGGGAGTCACCTGTCCCGCCTGCGGCGGGCCGGCCGGCGCCGCGGACAGCTTCTGCGAGTCGTGCGGGACCGAGCTGGCCCCGCCCGTCAGCAGCACCGGCCCGGCCGGGTACACCGCGCAGTGCCCGGTGTGCTCGCTCGACGAGTCGGCTCCGCCCAGCGCGATCAGCGCCGAGGGTTACTGCGAGTCGTGCGGCCGCAAGGTGCCGTCCGGCCGCGACCACGTCGAGCTCAACCTCGAGCTGCTGGCCGGGGTCACCGACCGCGGCCTGCGCCATCCGCGTAACGAGGACGCGATGGCGCTGGCGACGACGGAAACCCCGGCCGGCCCGCTGGCGATCGCCGTCGTCTGCGACGGGGTGTCGTCCTCGCCGCGTCCGGACGAGGCGTCGCTGGCCGGCGCGCAGGCGGCGGTACGGGTGCTGCTCAGCTCGATCAGGCGCGGCGACGACCCGGACGAGGCGTCCCTGGCGGCGGTGCGCCAGGCCCACGAGGCCATGGCCATCCTGGGCTCGCCGTCCCAGGCGCCGTCGGCCACCTATATTTCCGCGATCATCGGCCCGGACGGGGTCACGCTTTGCTGGCTCGGCGACAGCCGCGCCTACTGGCTGGCTACCGACTCCGAGGCCAGGCGATTGACCAGGGACGACTCGCTGGCCGAGGAAATGGTCGCGCAGGGGGAGCTAACCGAGGCGGAGGCCATGGCCTCCCCGCAGGCCCACGTGATCACCCGCTGGCTCGGCGCCGACGTCGGCACGGCGCAGCCGCACGTCACCCGGTTCGAGCCGCCGGGACGCGGGGTCGTGCTCGTCTGTTCCGACGGGCTGTGGAACTACCGGCCCGAGGCGGCAGGCCTGGCGGAGCTCGCGCTCCCGGCCGCGTTCCACGACCCGTCCAGCGCCGCCGACGCGTTGCTGAAGTTCGCCCTGGACGCCGGCGGCATGGACAACGTCACTATCGTGCTGGTCCCGTTCCCGCTAGTGCGGCCGGCGCCGTTACCGAGGAGAATCCGTCATGACTGACTCCGGCTTCACCGTCGACGTGGACCAGAACCAGTACCTGCCCGAGGACGGCCGCGATGTGAGCGCCGTGGTGACCGTGACGTCCGGGGCCGACGTCGCCGTCGCGGCTCCGTCGGGCGGCGCGGGCAGCGCCGAGATCATCATCATCGACTGCTCGGGGTCGATGGACTATCCGCCGACCAAGATGACCCAGGCGCGGGCCGCCACCGCCGCCGCGATCGACGTGGTCCGTGACGGCGTGGGGTTCGCGGTCGTCGCGGGCACCAGCACCGCCTGGCCGGTCTTCCCGGCCGACGGGCGCATGGCGGTCGCGAGCGCGGCGACGCGGGCCGCGGCCAAGCAGGCGGTGGCCGGGCTGCGCGCCAACGGCGGCACCGCGATCGGCCAGTGGCTGGGGATGGCCCGGCAGATCTTCGCGGGCTACCCGGCGCAGCTGCGGCACGCCATCTTGCTCACCGACGGCAAGAACCAGCACGAGACGCCCGCCCAGCTCGCGGCCGAGCTCAGCCAGTGCGAGGGCACCTTCAGCTGCGACTGCCGCGGCGTGGGCACCGACTGGGAGGTCAGCGAGCTGCGCACGGTCTCCACCACGCTGCTCGGCACGGTGGACATCGTCCCGGACCCGGCCGGGCTGGCCGCGGACTTCGCGGCCATGATGGAGAACGCGATGGGCAAGCAAGTCGCCGACGTGTCGCTGCGGGTATGGACGCCGCAGCACGCCACGGTCAAGTTCGTCAAGCAGGTGGCCCCTGCGGTCGAGGACCTGACCGGCAGGCGCACCCAATCGGGACCGCAGGCGGGTGACTACCCGACAGGGGCGTGGGGACCGGGGGAGAGCCGGGACTATCACGTCGGCGTCGAGGTCAACCCGGCCGGCGTGGGCCAGGAGATGCTGGCTGCGCGGATCAGCCTGGTCACAGGCACGCCGTCCGGCGCCCAAGTCCTCGGGCAGGGGCTAATCCGCGCGATATGGACCGACGACGAGGCGCTGTCCACCAAGATCAACCCGAGGGTGGCGCACTACACGGGCCAGGCCGAACTCGCCGTCGCCATCCAGGAGGGCCTGGAGGCGCGCAAGCAGGGCGACGAGGAGACCGCGACGGCCAAACTCGGCCGGGCGGTCGCGCTGGCGCACCAGTCAGGCAACGAGGACACCGCCAAGCTGCTTTCCAAAGTGGTAGACGTGGTCGATGTGGAATCCGGCACCGTCCGGCTGAAGAAGAAGGTCGAGGACGCCGACGAGATGGCCCTCGACACCCGGTCGACCAAGACGGTCCGGGTGAAGAAGTAGCGAGCGGGGAAGGAGGCACTATGGCGCTATGTCCCAACGGGCACGACTCGGCGAGCGATGACTTCTGCGACGTCTGCGGCATGCGCATCGGCGGCAGCCCGGCCACCAGTCCCTTGGCCGCGGTGAGCGTCCCGCCCCGGCCCGACCCCGCCAACTCCGCCGCCGAAACCTGCCCCCGCTGCGGTACCCCAAGGACCGGTCAGTTCTGCGAGGCCTGCGGCTTCAACTTCAACGGCCCCCGTTTCGTCCCCGCCGGCCCTCCTTCTTCCGCCCCGCCTGGCCCTTCTCCTTCCGCCCCGGTCGGTTCTCCTCCTTCCGCCCCGCCCGGCTCGCCGCCTCCAGACCCGGCCAGGCCTCTTAACCCCTCGTCGGCCGGTCCTCTTCCTCCCGCCCCCCCAATCCCCCCGACCTCAGTAGGCTCTGCCGCACCCTCCGCCCCGCCAGCTCCTTCAGCGGAGTCCGCCCCGTCGGCTCGTTCGGCCCCGTCCTCCCCGTCGATGTCCTCGTTCCCGTACCCGCAGGCCACCTGGACCGCGGTAGTGGGCGCGGACCGCGCTTATTACGAGCGGATGCAGGCAGTCGCCGGGCCGGAAGGCGCCGCCGTCGCGTTCCCCTCCTACTGTGCCGAACGGCGCTTCCAGCTGGTCGGGAACCAGATGCAGATCGGGCGGCGCAGCGTGTCGCGCGGCCTGGCGCCGGAGATCGACCTCACCGGGCCGCCCTCCGATCCGGGCATCAGCCGGCTGCACGCGGTCCTGATCGCGACGCCGGACGGCAGCTGGGCCGTGCTCGACCCGGGTTCGGCCAACGGCACGCTCGTCAACGGCTCGGAGATCGGGATCGGGGACCAGGTGTCCCTGCAGGACGGCGATCGCATCAACCTCGGCGCCTGGACCGCGATCACGGTGCACCGGGGTTCAGGGCTCCTGACATAGCGGCTTGGTTACGGGGTGTCGCGGGCCTGCTGGTCTGGTCTTTTGTCCCTTTTCCTGTGTGCCGGGGCTTGCTTTAGCGTCACATTTCCGCAATAATAGATGAAAGGTTTACTGTCGCTGAGTGAGGCGGGATGATGGCCCGGATGCTGACCCAGGTGCCGTTGCCGCTTCTCCCGCACGACGCGGCGGAGATAGCCCCGGGGGTGGGCGTGGTCGCCGGCCCGGACGGCGGCGGCGTGGTGTGGGTGCACGGGCTGGCCACGTTCGCGTGGGATGCCGGCGATGAGGCGGCGCGGCGGCTGGCCGCGGTCCAGCTGGTCCTGCTGAAGGCCGCGACGCAGGTGCAGGTGGCGCAGGCGTTCGGGGTGATCCCGGTGAGCGTGTGGCGGTGGGCGAGGGCGCTGG